>JAFWCS010000210.1 GCA_017534365.1 Clostridia bacterium
CTCCCGAAAAGTCAGAATATCACCGGGCTGACAATCCAGCACGCGGCAGATCGCATCCAGCGTTGAGAAGCGGACTGCCCGCGCCTTCCCGGTTTTCAGAATCGACAGATTCGCCTGCGTGATGCCGACGGCCTGCGCCAGCTCGCCGGAGGTCATTTTTCGCTTTGCCAGCATGACGTCCAGAGTTACCTCAATCATCTTCCCGTCTCCTCAGATCGTCAGATCGTTTTCTTCCTGCAGCTCCACCGCCGCCTGCACCATGTTTTTCACCACGCGCAGGAGCGTACCGACCACGCCCATGGCTGCCGCGACGATGAAAAGCGGGAGATACCGCGTCATGGCCACACCGGTGATCACCATCACCGCATAGCAGCACCAGGAGATCCAGCGGAAGCAGCTGACGTTCTGCCGGATGAAAAGCCGCTCCCGCAGCACGTTGCGCAGGATCAGGATCATCATCGTCAGCGCAGCCGCGGCGAAGGGCGCGCAGCAATAGAAGGTGATCACCACCGTGCGCACCACTGAAGCCGAATACCCCGCGCTGCCGTTCATCAACAGAAAGATCCACCGGAAAAAGGACGGCATGATCACCAGCAGCACCAGCAGCGCCGCCGCGCAGAAGCCGCAGATCACCAGGGAAATGATCGCGGACGCTTGACGTTTCATTTTGCTTCCTCCAAACGCTTCTTTTTCTTCAAAATAGCATAAGTTTTATCGTTTGTCAATATATTATTTATCGTTTTACAGTAAATTCACAATTGAAAAAGCACGGGATAATCGAAACCCGTGCTTCCTTGTTTTTATTTGACGCCGTTACGCCTGCGGATAGCGCGCGCGCAGAGCGGCAAGCGCTTCCGGCGGTCGGCCGGGCGTCGGCGCGGCGGTCACCAGGTCCTGCGCCAGCGTCATCAGCTGCGCACGCAGCTCCAGACCGTCCAGAAACCGTGCCGGGATCCCCTGAATCCCCAGCCGCGCGCCGAGGATCTGCCCCACGATCGCGCCGGTGGAATCGCTGTCTCCCTTATGATTGACCGCGGCAATGACCGCGCCGGTGAAATCCGTTTCGAATTTCAGCGCGCAATAAACCGCGATCGCCAGCGCTTCGTCGCCAACCCAGCCCTCGCCGAGCCGGTGGATCGCCGTCAGCGGCGTCTGATCCTCCTGCGCAAGCGTCAGCGCAGCCTGCAGCAGCGCATTCTGCCGCGTCACATGCTCCTGCGGCGCTCCCATCTGTTCCAGCGCCCGCATCGCATCCCGCACCGTCTCGGCCAGCGACAGCGCCGGCGCCTCCAGCGCGAGGCGGATCATATGCGCCAGCGCGGCGGACGACAGCCAGCCCAGCGGATGCCCGTGTGTCAGCGCGGCAGCTTCTGCGGCGATCCGGTCGCTTTGTCCGATCGAAAACGCGCTGCCGGCAAAGAACAGACCGATCGGCGCCACACGCATCACGCCGCCGCAGCCCTTGCTGTGATTGGACGGTCTCTCCGGCGTGCCGTGCATGCCCGCGCGAATCGCGCTCAGGCAGGTGTTGCCCGGCGCGCGCCAGGCGAAAAGCGCAGGCTCGCGCAGCAGCCAGAGCCGTTGTTCGGCGTCCGCAGGCGGCGTATCGGCATACTGGGTCAGATACCAGTCCCGATACGCATCCGCGATCGCTTCAATATAAGGCGGCGGCGTGCTGCGTCCTTCCGCGGCGATCAGCCCTGCCGCCGTGAACATCGCCATCTGCGTGTCGTCGGAGATCAGGGCTTCCCCGTTGACCGGCGCATAGGCTGTGATCCCGGCTTCGCCGTAGGCCGCGCGGATCCGGGCTTCGTCCCAGAATTCGACCGTGTAGCCGAGTGCGTCGCCGACGGCACAGCAGATCATGCTGCCCTTCACGCGTTCCAATTTCGTCATTTCCGTTTTTCCCCTTTTATTGATCCGGAAGCGTTCGCCGCGCGATGGGCAAGGCCTCCGGTTCCTTTCTTAAAAATCGTAAGCGATCACGCGAAACGCGAGATCGGTCCGCTCATATGTATAAGTCACGTACAGCTTCCCGCCCGCCGCAACGATCGCCGGGTAGGAGAATTCGCTGCCCGGGCGCTCCGGCTCGAGCGTGAGCACCGGCCGGAAATGCGCGCCGTTGTCATCCGAGCGGCTGAGCGTCAGCGGCGAGCGTTCGCCCCAGTTCTCCGCCACGGGATTGCAGACCAGAAACAGCGTTCCGTCCGGCACGCGCACGAGATCCAGCCCGCTGTTGTTGTTTGGAATCGCGGTCGGATACGCCTCGCACCAGGTCGCGCCGAAATCCTCGGAATCACTGCGATAGGCGCAGCCGACTGCCGTGCGGGCCAGCAGATGCACGCAGCCCGGCGCGGATTCCCAGAGCGTCGGCTGGATCATCGGGATCGGATCGGCGCAGTAATCGTTCTGCCGGTTCAGGATCGGCGCGATCCGCCCCGTGGAGATCTTCTTTCCCTCCTGCCAGGTCACGCCGTCGTCATACGACGTGTCGATAAAGCAATGCCAGCCGTGCGACTCCGAGGAAGCCGGCGCGAGCAGCCGCCCGTCCGACAGACGCAGGCATTTGTTCTTCACCGGGCCGCGTGCGCCGCGATCGCCCGGCACAAGCGCGACAGGCGCCGAAAAGCTGCGCCCGCCGTCGGAAGAAACGTAGGTGAAGGTGCGCCAGGAAGCAATATGCCGCCCGACCTTGAAAAACAGACGCACTGTGCCGTCCCGCTGCAGATGCAGCACGGGATTCCAGTGCGGCAGATCCGCCCGATAAGAGATCCGGATCGGCGGCTGCCAGCCGGCGTGCGTGCGCCGCGCCGCCCAGATATTGACGTCCGGTCTGCCCTCCCGGCTGCCGCCGAACCACGCCGCAAGCACTGTGCCGTCCGGCAGGGGCAGCACGGTGGAGGCGTGGCAATTCGCCGTCGGCAGCGGATGGCAGATCCGCTCAGAGATCAGCACCCGCATCGGTTACAGCTCAAAGTCCGCCGGGTCTGCCTGCGCCACGGTCAGCGGCGCCTGCGGCTGCCTGCGCAGCGGATCATAGACGTAGCTGCGGCAGCGGTCGTCCGGCTGCATCATGCCCTGCTTGACGCAGAGCACCGTCTTGCCGTCCGGCGAAGGGCGGCCGCGCCCACAATAGGCGCACTGCGGCGGATAAGTCTTTTTGGCATTCAGCAGTCTGCGTTTCATCTCATCGCTCCCCTGTATCGGTTTCTTTTGTATATCTTACCATATTATTTCCTTTGCCGCAAGCGTCAATCTGACGCGCGCGAAAAAACGTGGCGTACCGGAGCGCTTCCGTCTGCGGATCGTTGCGATGCACAAAATGCAAGGGCTGTTTTTGTGGAAAATCGCCTGTTTTTTCTTTGAACTTCTTATTTTTCGTTGAAAACGCACCCGCAATCTGCTATACTGGAAACGGAAAAAGAATTTGCGCATTTTGCCGCAAAACGAAAAAGCAGGTGATCCGTTTGCTCAAGCGCTTCCTCCCCTATTACCGCCCGCACTGGCTGATGTTTTCGCTGGATATGCTGGCCTCCGTCGCAATCTCGGTGCTCGGCATGATCTATCCGATCATGACCAACCGGATGCTGAACGACTACATCCCCAACCGCGCCTACCGCTCGATCATTGCCGCCGGCGCGGGGGTGCTCGCGCTCTATTTCGTGCGCATGCTGCTGCGCTATTTCGTGCAGTATCAGGGCCACATGGTCGGCACGCTGATCCAGGCGCAGATGCGCCGCGAGCTCTTTGCCCATCTGGAAAAGCTGCCGTTTTCGTTCTATGATGATCACGAAACCGGCGCGATCATGACCCGCATGACGAACGACCTGTTTGAAGTGGTCGAGCTCGCGCACCACGGCCCGGAGAATCTGCTGACCTGCACGATCATGATCGTGCTCAGCTTCGCCTATCTCTGCACGATCAACCTCTGGCTCACGCTGATCATTTTCACCTGCGTGCCGATCCTGGTCGTCGTTTCCATCCGCTATCGCCGCCGGATGCGCAAGGCCTTTGACGAGCGCCGCAAGAGCAACGCCGTCATCAACGCCGCGCTGGAAAGCTCCATCACGGGCGTGCGCGTGACCAAAGCCTACACCAACGCCGCGCGCGAGGAGGAAAAATTCGAGGTCGGCAATCAGCAGTTTGTGGAAGCCTCGGCGCATTCTTATCAGGCCATGGGCAAATTCCACTCCTCCACCTCCTTTGTGACGGACGTGTTCAACGTCTTCATTCTGATCGCCGGCGGCCTGTTCCTTTACAGCGGCAAGATCAACTTCGGCGAATACTCCACCTTCATCGTCTCGGTCAACCTTTTCATTTCGCCCGTGCAGACGCTGATCGGCTTCATGGAGCAGTGGCAGAACGGCGCGACCGGCTTCCGCCGCTTCCTTGAGATCATGGACGTGCCTCCGGAGGCCGACGCCCCCGACGCGGAGGATCTCGGCGCGGCGCAGGGCGAGATCGAGCTGCGGGACGTCTGCTTCTCCTACACGGAGGATGAGACGCAGGGCGTGCTCGACCATGTATCGCTGAAAATCGAAAAAGGGCAGAAGGTCGCGCTGGTCGGCCCCTCGGGCGGCGGCAAAACGACGATCTGCCATCTGATCCCCCGGTTTTATCAACTGGAAGCGGGGCACGGCAGCATTCTGATCGACGGGCACGACATCCGCACGCTGACCATGGAATCCGTGCGCCGCAGCATCGGCATCGTGCAGCAGGACGTCTTTCTCTTCAGCGGCACGATCCGCGACAATATCCGCTACGGCAGCCCGGACGCCACGCAGGAGCAGATCGTCGAAGCGGCAAAGCGCGCAAATATCCACGACTACGTGCTCACCCTCCCCCACGGCTATGACACGGAGATCGGCGAGCGCGGCGTGCGCCTCTCCGGCGGGCATAAGCAGCGCATCTCCATCGCCCGCGTGTTTCTGAAGGACCCGGCGATCCTGATCCTCGACGAAGCCACGAGCGCGCTGGACAACAGCACGGAGCTGCAGATCCAGCAGGCGCTGGACGCGCTTTGCAAGGGCCGCACGACGCTGGTCGTCGCGCACCGGCTCTCGACTGTGCGCAACGCGGATGAGATCGCCGTTGTGACCGGCGGGCGCATCACCGAGCGCGGTTCGCATGAAGCGCTGATGGCGCAGGGCGGGCTTTATAAAGACCTCTACAACCTGCAGTTCCGCATCCAGCAGATGTGACCGCCGATTTTGCCGCCGCACACGCTGCGGATCCGTTTGCAAAAAGCGGCGATCCCGCCTGCAGTCCGGCATGAATTCCGGCGAAAATCCGGTCTCTTTTTTCAAAAAAACGCTTGACATTTTCCGCAATTCGTGTATAATATGTATTCGTAGCCCGCAAGGGCAGCATATTGGGGAATAGTGTAACGGTAGCACGACAGACTCTGACTCTGTTTGTTGGGGTTCAAATCCCTATTCCCCAGCCAGAAAAGACTCCTGATTTTGATACAAAATCGGGAGTCTTTCTTTTTGCACCCCGAGAGGGGAGAAAGCCCTTGGTATTCAAGGCGTTTGTACCCATTTTCAAACGATAGCATAACAATTCAAAGACAGGATCACAGCGGTGTGATCATGTCTTTTTTCGTTCTTGGTGTTAAGTTGTCGGGTTTTTGTCTATTTACAAACGATAGCATCTTTTCTGCAAAAGCTATCGTTTGAAAATGGAGGGCTATCGTTTGCAAATAGAAGTCAAACCCGGAAGTGCGATCATGATTTCATAATAGTTTAAATGAA
>JAFWCS010000019.1 GCA_017534365.1 Clostridia bacterium
CGCAAGCTCGTCACCGCCCGCCGCGGCCACAAGCTGCTCAAGGATAAACGGGATGAGCTCATGCGCCGCTTCCTCGATCTGGTCCGCGAAAACAAAGCGCTGCGCATCGAGGTGGAGGAAGGAATCCGCCGCGCCAACGAAGCAATGTCCGTTGCGCGCTGCGTGATGAGCGATAAAAGCCTCGACGTTGCGCTGATGCTTCCGACGCAGGAAATGCAGCTGGAGGTCAGCGAGCAGAACGTCATGAGCGTGATGATCCCGGTCTTCGACGTCAGGTTCAAGACCGCCGACGCCAACGATATCTATTCCTACGGCTTCGGCGAGACCTCCGGTGATCTGGATCTGGCCGTGAAAGCGCTCTCTGAGATCATGCCGAAAATGATCCGGCTGGCCGAGGTTGAGAAATCCTGTCGTCTGATGGCGGATGAGATCGAGAAAACCCGCCGCCGCGTTAACGCGCTCGAGCACGTGATGATCCCGCAGTATGAGGAAACGATCAAATTCATCACCATGAAGCTCGACGAAAACGAGCGCAGCACCACGACCCGCCTGATGAAGGTCAAGGATATGATGCTCAAGGAAGCGCATCATTATCAGTAAAGATGCCGGCCGCCCGCCGGAACACAGAATCCGGCGGGCGGCAGCTTCGCAGATTTTTTGCGGCGGCGGTTGACAAATCATCCGCGTTTGATTATAATAAATTTCAGTCCTGCCGGTGTGGCGGAATTGGCAGACGCAAGGGACTTAAAATCCCTCGCTGGCAACAGCGTACCGGTTCGAGCCCGGTCACCGGCACCAAAGCAAACATCCTGTCGCGTCAGCGGCAGGATGTTTGTTTTATAAAACTCAATTATGATTGGTCATGATTTCTGAACCAGCGGGAACAGCAGATATTTCAGCGGCAGGGAGAGCAGGAGGATCAGGAAGTAGACCGGAGCGTCCGCGATGGGGGAGACGACGCCGCCGAGGTCGACGCGCTCAATCGGCTCCGCTGCCGGCGCGCCGTCATAGCTGAGCAGGAACGGCTGCACATACACTACGCCGCCCGGGCCAAAGGCCTCGCAGCGCACGTAGCTGCCGAATTCGCCGCTGTGCTCGTCCAGATCGATCGTATTGCCCGTACAGATCACCTTGCCGTCCGCGATCCAGTGGACGGTCAGCGCATTTTTCGCCGTGACGCTGATCGTGTCTTCCGCTTCATCGACCGTGACGGCCTGCATGCGCATGGGCGCGGCGTCCGCAGCCGCTTTCCAGATGGTGTGCTGCTTGCCTTCGCCGATCTCGCTCTGTATCGTTTCCAGCGTTTCCGTCAGCGTCTGCGCGAAGGCGCTCGCTTCCGCGCTCTTGATCTGCGCGATCTCGTCGCGGTAGGCCGTCAGCTCGTCGACGTTGCCGCAGTAGTTGCTGCAGCCGAAGAATTGCCCTTTGCCGAGGCTTGCCTGCAGCGCGGCGGCGGATTGCGCCGGCAGCTGCGCCATCACGTAACCGGAATCCACGATGTCCAAGTTGTGCGCGTCCGTTGTGCAGATCGCGAACACGGCTCTGCCGTGAGGCGCGAGCTTCTGCAGCAGGATATCCCAGAGCTTGCGGTCAAAGCGCGTGCGGTTGTCGCCCTTGCTGTTGATGTCGATGCCGATGCAGGTGGGGTAGTTCTGCAGCAATCCGGCGAATTTGTTGATCTTGTAGCGGTAGATCGCGTCGTTCAGATCGTAGGCGTCGGCGGTGCGCAGTTCGTCCCGCGCGTTCGTGTATTCGCCCGGATGGTTGATCACGGACAGTCCGCCGAGCTGATCCACGGCCTTGATCGGGCGCTCATAGTTGCTTGTGCCGCCGTTGATATCATGGCCGTAATCGACAAACCAGGAGCACACGTGCGCATTGTTGTAGGAGGTGGGGTTGTTCTCCACGCCGAAGGGAACGCGCATGAGCTTGTGCCCGCCGGCCTGCTGATAGAATTCATCCCCGTTTTCCTGCGTCACCGTGTAGGCCGCGCCGTTGGCCGCTGTGCCGCTTTCATCGAGCGTTTCATCCGTGATGAAGCCGTTGCGCACGAGGCTGAAAAGCTTCATCACGGTTGTGTGCTTCTGCTGCGTGAAGCCGTAGCTGGTCGTGCCGTGATCGGTGACCGCGACCATATCGAAGCCGAGCTCATAGTGCCGCTCCACCATCTCCGGCAGGGTGTTGTGCCCGTCGCTGAAGGTGGTGTGGCTGTGCAGATCGGTTTTATACTGCCTCCACGTGCCGAAATCCACGCCGTCGTAGGATTCTGAATGGTGTAATCCACGTCGGCCGCCGGCGCGTCCGGGGCTTTCTGCGCAAAAACAGGGAAGGCGCCGAGCAGCAGCATGGCCGCGCAGAGCAGCGCGAGCAGGCGATGTTTCATTTTCATGATCTGACCCCCTTGTCAATTCTGAGTTTATTATATCAGCGTCTTTGAAAAAAGTAAAGAGCGGATCCTTCATCAAATAAAGAAAAACAGATTTGACAGCGCCGACGGTATGTGATAGTATAATAGAAAAGAAAGAGAAACAGGAGATGGTTGCATTGAAACGAACCTGGATCCGCTGCGCCGTCAGCGTGCTGCTGGCGCTTGCGCTCTGCTTCTCCGCGCTGACGCCGGCCTTCGCCGCGCAGGCGTCTGAGAATGACCCGCCCGCGGCCGCATGCGAAAACGTGCCGGTCGTCGTGGTGCGCGGCATGGCGTTCAACGGGCTCCATCAGGCAATGGGCACGCCCGAGGAGCGCCCCGCGTTTCAGTTCGAGGTTGGCCCGCTGCTCAAGGCGATCGGCCGCGTGGTCTGGAAGGGCGTCACCCGCATGAGCGGGCGCGCTGCGCTCGAAGAGGTCGCCGATTATGCCTATGATCTGATGAAGGCGCTCACTGTTGAGGAAGACGGCACGTCGCCTTACGGCACGGGAATGCCGGACTATCCGGAGGCGGCCGGCAACTATCCGGAGCTTTGCGAAGGCGTGCCGGATGAGCTCGGCCTGACGCATTCCTGCATCGACGCGTTCGGCGGCGATCACGTTTTTTACGTCAACTATGACTGGCGCATTGATCCCTTTATCATCGCCGACCAGATCCACGCCGCCGTTGAGCGCGCGGTCAGCGAGACCGGTCACGACAAGGTGAATCTCGTCTGCTGCAGCATGGGCGGCATCATGACGATCGCCTACCTGACCAAATACGGCTATGAGCGCATGAACAAGGTGCTGTTCATGTCGTCGACCTTCTGCGGCGCGCAGGTCGCCTCCGACTGCCTGACCGGTCGGCTGGAGATCGACGCGCAGGTGCTTTATGATTTCTTTGACACCATGACGGTGGACAGCAAGGCCGGGAATCTCGCGATCAAAGCGCTGAAGTTCCTCGGCGTGTTCCGCTTCCTCGAGAAGCTCGGCACGAAGATCCTCGAGAAGGATATCGACCTGATCTATGATCGCGTGCTCACGCCGATCTTCGGCCATATGCTGCCGCTCTGGGGGCTTTGCATGCCGGAGGATTACGAAGCAGGTCTGGATTACATGTTCGGCGGCGAGGTCGGCGATGATTTCCGCGCGAAGGCCGACGCCCTGCAGGAGATGATGGCCGGGCGCGACGCGCTGCTCAATGAAATGATCGCGAGCGGCCGCGAGATCGCTGTGGTCTCCGGCTACAATCAGCCGCTGAATCCCGTTTATGAGAGCGCCGGCTGGTCGGGCGACCGGATCCTGGAGTCCTATCAGACCTCCGGCTTCGCAACGGTCGCCAGATACGGCGAAACGCTGTCCGACGACTACATTGCCAACGCCGCGGATCCCGCGCTGATCTCGCCCGATCACTGCGTCGACCTGTCCACCGCGCACTTCAGGGACTATACCTACATGGTGCGCAACGGCCCGCACGTGGCCTGCTCCTACGGCACGGAATACGCCGCGTTCCTGATCTGGATGCTCAGCACGGACACCTCGATCAAGCCCGGCACGGATCCGCGCTATCCGCATTTCCTTGAATCCAACAACGCCATGGAGCTCCATCCGCTCAAATGACAGCTCGGATAGAATAACAGCAAGGCTTGCGTCTGTGGACGCAAGCCTTGTCTTTATGACTGCTTCTTTTGTTCCTTTTCCTTCGCCCAGTCCGCCTCGAGCTTTGCCCGCAGGCCGGCGTAGATCTCGGCCGGGATCTCCGGGTTGCCCTTGGAATAGCTCGGGATCAGCTGGTCGCCTGCGACCGCCGGATCCGTGCAGCGCCGGTCATTGCGCCAGCGCTCCCGCTGCGCGGGATCACGCAGATCGGGGATCTCAGCATCATCCGCCGTATGGTTTACATGCATGACAGGCGCGGGCGATGCGGCAGACTGTGCCGCGGCCTGCGCGACAGACTGCTGCTTTTTCGCGAGCGCCGGATCAACAATGACATTGTTTTCCGCCATCTGCAGCA
>JAFWCS010000211.1 GCA_017534365.1 Clostridia bacterium
AGGATCTCGCGCGGCAGGCGGTAGCTCGGGATGCCGTAGCGCAGCATGCCGCCGGCGAATTTGCGGCGCTCAAACACTTCGACCTCGTGCCCCATGAGCGCGAGGAAATAGGCCGCGGACAGGCCGCTCGGGCCGCCGCCGATGACCGCCACGCGCTTGCCGGTCGGCGCTTCCGTCACCGGCTCGGCCGGCACGTAACCGGCCTTCTCCACCGCATAGCGCTTCAGGCCGCGGATATTGACCGCATCGTCGATCATGTGCCTGCGGCAGCCGGCTTCACACGGATGCTCGCAGATCAGGCCGCAGACCGCGGGGAAGGGATTGTCCTTCCGGATCAGGCGCACCGCGTCCGCGTAGCGCCCGGCGTTGACCAGCGCGATGTAGCCCGGGATATCCACCTCGGCCGGGCACAGCGCCGCGCACGGCACGGGATGCTCCTTGCGGGAGGCGCACCAGCCGCTGCGCACGTGGCTCTCAAAATCGTCGCGGAATGCCTTGACGCATTCATAGACGATGCGCCCGGCGTCGTAGCCGATGGCGCAGTCCGCCGCGTCCATGGCGGTTCTGGCGGTTTTTTCGATCAGCGCAATATCCTGCATCGTTCCTTCCCCGTTGAGGATCTTGTCCAGCAGGGTGCCGACGGTGGACAGACCGATCCGGCAGGGCACGCATTTGCCGCAGCTCTGCGACGCGCAGACGTGGACAAACGCCGCAGCCATGTCCACAGGGCAGATGCCCTGCTGACCGGCGAGCAGACGGCGGGTGATTTCCTTCTGCATGCCTTCCAGCGTGCGCTGATCCCGCGTTTTGGTGATCAGGCTCAGTTTGTTCAATCAAAACTTCCTTTCTATATAGATTTTATTATTATGATCGGATCCCCGCCTTGCGCAATGAGAAAATTCCGCTGAATTCCCTCTTGCATTGCGCGCGGCAAGGTGGTATACTCTTTCACATAGTTTATTTTCGTTCAAGGAGCGTGATCTCATGTATCAGCTGACGATCCCCGAAGGGTATCGCTCGTTGCTCAACCTGCGCCAGACGCAGCACGCGATCAAAAAAGTCAAGGATTTCTTTGAGCGGGATCTTGCCATTCAGCTCAATCTGACCCGTGTTTCCGCGCCGCTCTTTGTGGCCTCGGATTCCGGCCTGAACGACACGCTCAACGGCGTGGAGCGCCCGGTCAGCTTCGATATCAAAGGCATTGCGGGCAGCGAGGTCGAGATTGTTCAATCCCTGGCCAAATGGAAGCGCATGGCCCTGCGGCAATACGGCTTTGAAGAAGGCGAGGGCCTCTATACCGATATGAGCGCGATCCGGCGGGATGAGGTGACGGACAATCTGCATTCCGTTTTTGTGGATCAGTGGGACTGGGAGAAACACATCGCCAAGGAAGACCGCACGGAAGAAACGCTGCGCGACGCCGTGAAGGCGATCTATCGCGCGCTCAAGCACACCGAGCGCTATATCGCGGATGACTACGCCTTTGTCGAGCGTCATTTCCTGCCGGAGAAGATCACCTTTGTCACCACGCAGGAGCTCGAGGACCGCTGGCCGGATCTGACGCCGAAGGAGCGCGAGAACCGCATCGCCCGCGAAAAGAAGGCGGTCTTCATTGAGAAGATCGGCGGCGCGCTCAGAAGCGGCGAGATCCATGACGGCCGCGCCCCGGATTATGACGACTGGGAACTCAACGGCGACATCGTGGTTTACTATCCCGTGCTTGACCGCGCATTCGAGCTTTCCTCCATGGGCATCCGCGTGGATGAGGAGGCGCTGCTGCGGCAGCTGGAGATCCGCGGCTGCCCCGAACGCAGGGAGCTGCCCTTCCACAAGGCGCTGCTGAACGGCGAGCTGCCCTATTCCATCGGCGGCGGCATCGGGCAATCCCGCATCTGCATGTTCTTCCTGCGCAAGGCGCACGTCGGCGAAGTGCAGGCGTCCGTCTGGCCGGAGGAGATGCGCGCGGAATGCGCGGCAAGAGGCGTGCAGCTGCTGTAATTTAAAAAAATACGTTCATACGGAATCACCCGCGGAGACGGATCGGTCGCCGCGGGTGACTTTTCGTGTTTCTGGGTCTGTGACAGCGACCGGGAGTTACGCCTGCGCGGGCGCCTCCACGGGGCAGGTGTCAGCGCAAGCGCCGCACTCGATGCAGGTATCTGCGTCGATGACGTACTTGCCGTCGCCTTCAGAGATCGCTTCGACCGGGCATTCCGCCGCGCAAGCGCCG
>JAFWCS010000020.1 GCA_017534365.1 Clostridia bacterium
AGCAGGTCAACGAAATGTCCGCAAGCTATGAATCCTCCTGCTGCGATTTCTGCCGTCCGGTTACCGGCGGTCTGATCGCGGTCAAGAAGGGCGGCATGATGGGTATCATCGATCTGAAAAACAACACGGTCGTCAATTTTGAATACAGCAACATCATGCCCGGCAAGGACGGCGTCTTCATCGCCTGCAAGGCCGGCACCTGGGGCGTGATCCTGGTCGGCAACGCCCAGAATACGTTCTCCGGCGTGAATATGGATATTCAGGACAACAACGCAGACGTTTCCACTCCGAACGGCAACGGCACCACAGCCGGCACGAAGTATGTCGTGAACGACTACGACGGCGCGAACGTGCGTGACGGCGCAGGCGTCAGCAACGAGTGGCTCGGCGAGCTGAATTACGGCGACGAGATCCTTGTGATCGGCACCGAGACCGCGGAGAACGGCAACGACTGGGCGAAGTTTGAGTTTGAAGGCCAGACCGCGTACGTCGCCATGAGCAAGCTCGAAAAGGCGGAAGACGACAACACCGCCGCGACGACGGAAGCGGAAGAAGAGGACGTCGGCTGAACGCCCGCAACTGAATACAGCGAATCTGAAGGATGAGTTCGCGCCGCACCGGCAGAGAGACGGCTTCCCGGCTGCAAGAGCCGTTCGGTTCTCCGGCGTGAAACAGCCCCCTTCCCGGGTCTGACCCGGTCCCGCCGCGACGAGCGGCGGCGTGCCTCTGCGTTAAGGAGAATTGAGTGGTGCAGTTTGCGCAATTTGGGTGGTACCGCGGCTTCGGCCGTCCCATGCCGAATGGTGAACTGCACCTTTTTTATAGTTTTAGGAGGATTGATTCTAATGGAATGGATGGGTCTGAATGAGATCCGCGAAAAGTATCTCGCGTTTTTTGAGAGCAAGGGGCATCTGCGCATGCCGAGTTTTTCTCTTGTCCCGCAGGGGGATAAGAGCCTGCTGCTGATCAACGCCGGCATGGCGCCGCTGAAAAAATATTTCACCGGCGAGCTCACGCCGCCGCGTACGCGCGTGACCACCTGCCAGAAATGCATCCGCACGCCGGATATTGAGCGCGTGGGCATCACCGCGCGCCACGGCACTTATTTTGAAATGCTCGGCAACTTTTCCTTCGGCGATTACTTCAAGAAGGAAGCGACGGCCTGGGCGTGGGAATTCTGCACCGACGTGATGAAAATGCCGGCCGAGAAGATCTACGTCAGCGTTTATCAGGATGACGACGAGGCCTATGATATCTGGACCAAGGAGCGCGGCGTTGCGCCCGATCACATGGTCCGTCTGGGCAAGGAGGATAATTTCTGGGAGCACGGCGCCGGTCCCTGCGGCCCCTGCTCGGAGCTTTATTTTGACCGCGGTGAAAAATACGGCTGCGGCAAACCGACCTGCGGCGTCGGCTGCGACTGCGACCGCTATGTGGAATTCTAGAATCTGGTCTTTACGCAGTTCGAGAACGACGGCAACGGCAATTATGCCCGCCTGAAGAGCTGCAATATCGACACCGGCATGGGCCTTGAGCGTCTGGCCTGCATCATGCAGGGCGTGGACAACCTTTTTGAGGTCGACACCGTGCAGAACATCATGAAGCACGTGATTTCGATCGCCGGCGTCAAATATCATGAGAACGAAAAGAACGATATTTCGCTGCGCGTGATCACCGATCACATTCGCAGCACGACCTTCATGATCGGCGACGGCGTCATGCCCTCCAACGAAGGCCGCGGCTACGTCCTGCGCCGCCTGCTGCGCCGCGCGGCGCGTCACGGCCGCCTGCTCGGCATTCAGGGCACCTTCCTTTCCGACGTTTGCGAAACCGTCATCAAGGAAAACGCGGACGCCTATCCGAACCTGGTTGAAAAGCATGATCTGATCGTCAAGGTGATCAAGGCCGAGGAAGAGAGCTTCAACAAGACCATTGACACCGGTCTGAGTCTGCTGGAAAACCTGATCGCGGAAACGAAAACCGACGTTCTCAGCGGCGCGGACGCGTTCAAGCTGCAGGATACCTTCGGCTTCCCGATCGATCTGACGAAGGAGCTGCTGGAGGAGCGCGGCATGACCGTGGATCTGGCGGAATATGACCGGCTCTATGCCGCAAGCCGCGCAGCCGCGCGCGCCGCGCGCAAGGACGCCGGCGCCGAAGCTTGGAAGGGCGGCAGCGCGTCGCTCAAGGAGATCGCGTCCACGGACTTCCTCGGCTATTCGGACGCTGCCTGCGAGGCAAACGTGCTGGCGATCATCGTCGGCGGCGAGCGCGCGGAATTTGCGGATGCCGAGAGCGATGCGGCCGTGGTGCTGGATCGCACCGTGTTCTATGGCGAGAGCGGCGGCCAGGCCGGCGACTGCGGCACCCTGCGGTGCGGCGACGCCGTGTTTGCGGTGGAGACCGCGAGCAAAACCGCCAACGGCCACGTGCTGCATATCGGCCGCCTGATTGCGGGAGAAACGCTCAGTGTCGGCGCGCGCGTGACCGCGGAGATCGACAGAGACAACCGCGCCGCGACGGCGCGCAATCACACCGCGGCGCACCTGCTGCAGGCCGCGCTGCGCAAGGAGCTCGGCTCACACGTTGAGCAGGCCGGTCAGCTTGTGAATGCCCATGCCATGCGCTTCGACTTTACGCATTTCTCCGCGCTGACCGCGGATGAGCTGGCGGCGGTGGAGCGCCGGATCAATGACGCGATCCTTGCCGCGCTGCCCGTGACCTGCACGGAAATGCCGCTGGATGAAGCGAAAAAGCTCGGCGCG
>JAFWCS010000212.1 GCA_017534365.1 Clostridia bacterium
AAACAACGTGAAGGCCTTCGCGCTCGGGCAGGCGCATCTGCGCCCCGCCGGCAAGGGCGCGACGCTCTTCTTTAAATGGGGACCCGGCGTGGGCTCGGCGATTCTTTCCAACGGCACGGTGCTTTCCGGCGCGGAGAGCGGACTGGCCGAGATCGGACACTACATTGTCCGGCCGGACGGCAAGCCCTGCCGCTGCGGGCGCCGCGGCTGCCTGGAGGCGGAGGCCGCCGTCAACGGCGCGCCCTCCCCTGCCGTGATCGATACCGTCGCGCTGGCGCTGGCCAACACGGCGACGATCCTCGAAGCGGACGGCGTCGTCTTCTTCGGCACGCAGTTTGCCGATCCCGCCGTGGCCGAAGCGCTCAAGGCGCGCATCCTGCATTATAATTCCACGCTGCCGCCGGCAGCGGTGCTGACTGCACCGGAAAACGACCGGCTCGCCTACATCGGCCCCGCCGCGCTCTGCGCGGAGCGATTCTTTTTCGTCTGAACCGGTTGCATTTTTTTACAAAGATTGCTATAATAGAACCATAAATCATGGAAAGGGGTTTCTGCATGGCAACCACGCAAAAAACCTACGGTATTACCATCAAAGATAAGATCGGCTATGCGCTCGGCGACGCCGGCGGTCTGCTGACTTTTTCGCTGATCGGCGCATTTCAGAACAAATTCTACACCGACGCCCTCGGCATCAGCCCGGCCAAGATCGCCGTGCTGATCCTCATCGCCCGGATCTGGGACGCGATCAACGATCCCCTCTGGGGCGCGTTCATCCAGTCGCGCAGGCCGCGGCCGTCCGGGCAGTTCCGCCCGTGGATCATCGGCTTCTCGATCCCGCTGGCGGTCTCCGCCGCGCTGATGTTCCTTAAGATCCCCGGCGTGAATTATCTGGCCTACGCCTACATCACCTATATTCTTTACGGCATGATGTATACCGCGGTCAACATTCCCTACGGCTCGCTGGCCTCGGTCGTCACGAGCGACGAGTTGGAGCGCTCCTCCCTCTCGATGTGGCGCTCGATCGGCGCAGGCGTCGGCGGTCTGCCCGGCACCATCCTGCTGCCGATGATCGTCTACACCACCACCGGCAAATACGCCAACGGCACGGATATCAAGGCGCTCGACGAAACGAAGCTGTTCTGGTGCGTGGTGATCCTTTCCGCCATTTCCGTTCTGGTCTATTTCCTGCACTACAAGCTGACAAAAGAGCGCGTGGCGCCGCAAAAGAAAAAGAAGGACGAGAATTACAGCGCGATCGCGACCATCAAGGCGCTGCTGAAGAACCGCGCCTTCATCATGCTTTCGCTGGCCTCCATGCTGCTGATCGCTTTCCAGTTCTATTATCAGTCCGCTTACAACTACCTTTTCACCGATTATTTCGGCAAGCCCGGCTTCTACGCCTTCGTCACGATCTGCACCTACGGTCCGATGGCGATCTTCATCCCGATCATGAACAAGCTGATCCGGAAGTTCGGCAAAAAGGAGCTGTGCGCGGTCGGCATGGCGTTTGCCGCCGTGGTGAACATCATCCTCTTTGCGCTGCGCGGCACGCCGCTGGCGCATAACCCGGTCGTCTTCCTCGTCTTCACCTTCTTCTCCGGCCTCGGCCAGACCTTCCTTGTGCTGGAAGTCTGGGCGCTGGTCATGGATACGATCGACTATCACGAGGTGCGCACCGGCAAGCGCGAGGAGGGCATGGCCTATGCCTTCTTCTCCTTCACCCGCAAGCTCGGCCAGACCCTCGCCGGCGTCGGCCTGAACGTGCTGCTGGCCGCCATCTCCTATGACGGCGAGCTCTCCAAGCAGGGCATCGCGCTGAGCGACGAAGTGCTCTCCAAGCTCTATGACATTTCCACGCTCGTGCCCGCGATCATGCTTGCGCTCATGGCCGTTCTGCTCTTTGTCGGCTACGATCTTTCCAAGAAAAAGCTCGTCACCGTGCACGAGGATCTGGAGAAGGTCCGCGCGGCGGAAGAAGCGTAACAAACACACAGACCCGCACTGTCCTGCGACGGTGCGGGTCGTTTTTTAAGGAGGGTCCGCCATGCTGCCTGACTATCCGAAACGGCATCTTGACGCGCTGACCGCCCTGCCCGGGCTGGCGGGGCTGCTGCTGCGCGCGCTGTTCGCCGGCAATTTCCGTCGGATCGGAGCGCTGCTGCTCGTGCTGCCGCAGCTGCTCTTCAACGTCGTGGGCGACACGCCGATCACGCCTTACAAGGATCTGATCGATATGGATCGATTCACGCTCGTCTGGGCGGATGAATTCGATCACGGCTTTGACACGTCGATCTGGCAGGGGCACTACGTCTACGGCGCCGGCGACACGCAAAAGCGCGACACGGCGTACTGGAACCGCGACCAGGTCTCCTTCACCGAGGACGGATGCCTCGTGCTGACCGTCGAATACAAGGAGGACGGCCCGGCCGGCGCGCAGTATTATTCCTACGGCATGGAAACGAATCCGAATAAAAACTACGACGGCGACCACGTCGGCTACGCGCAGCTTTACGGCTATTTTGAGATCCGCTGCATCCTGCCCAAGGGCGTGGGGATCAATCCCGCCTTCTGGCTGCTGACGGACGGCATGTGGGCGGACGATACGGACGGCGGCGTGACCGGCGCAGAAGTGGATGTTTTTGAAACCATGACCGATCAGCAGCCCGGCGACCGTTTCTACGGTTCGGTCTTTCACACGATCCACGTGGACGCCTACGGCGACGCGCACCGGAAGGAACAGCAGGGCTGGTTTTACGCAAACAACCCCTATGAGGAATTCAACACCTACGGCGTGGCGTGGGATCCCGACGGCTACACCTTCTATATCAACGGCGTTGAAACGGCGCATACCGGTTTCGGCGGCGTGTGCGAAGTGCCGCTTTATCTGATTCTCTCCGTCGGCGTCGATGAACGGATCGCGCAGAACGGCGATCTGCCCGCAAAAATGATCGTCGATTACGTGCGCGCGTATCAATACAAATAAACAGTAGACAAACCGCAAATTGTTCTGTATAATAAGAATGTAATCAATCACGGACGGAGGAAGTTTTTATGCTGAAAAACAATCTGATCTGGGTCGCGAACAACGACGCAGGCGAACATCTCTATCTGCTGCCGAAGATGGCGAACCGCCACGGCCTTGTCGCCGGCGCGACCGGCACGGGCAAAACCGTCACCCTCAAGGTGCTGGCCGAAACCTTCAGCGATCTGGGCGTGCCCGTCTTCATGGCGGACGTCAAGGGCGACGTGGCCGGCATGATGCTGCCCGGCGAAGACAACGAAGGGATGCAGAAGCGCATCGCGAAATTCGGCCTGGCAGAAGCGGGCTTCCACTACACCGGCTACCCCGTCACGCTCTGGGATCTCTTCGGCAAGCAGGGCATCCAGCTGCGCACGACGATCTCCGAAATGGGTCCACTGCTGCTCGCGCGCATCCTCGGTCTGAACGAAACGCAGAGCAACATTCTCTCCATCGTCTTCAAGATCTGTGACGACAACAATCTCCTGCTCATCGACACCAAGGATCTCAAGGCGGCGCTCGCCTATGTGGACGAACATGCTACTGAATTCGCTGCGGATTACGGCCGGATCAGCAGCGCTTCCGTGGGCGTGATCGTGCGCGCGATCGTGGCGCTCGAGAGCGAAGGCGCCGACGTCTTTTTCGGCGAGCCTGGCCTGAATATCGCCGACTGGCTGACGCAGGACTGCGGACGCGGCATGATCAATATTCTCGACAGCTCCTCGCTGATCAACAACGGCAAGCTCTATTCCACCTTCCTGCTCTGGCTGCTCAGTGAGCTGTTTGAGATGCTGCCCGAGGTCGGCGATCTGGACAAGCCGAAGCTCGTCTTCTTCTTCGACGAGGCGCATCTGCTCTTCAAAGAGACCTCCAAGGCGCTGCTGGACAAGATCGAGCAGGTGGTCAAGCTCGTGCGTTCCAAGGGTGTGGGCGTCTACTTCTGCACGCAGAATCCGCGCGATATCCCCGACGGCGTGCTCGCCCAGCTCGGCAACAAGATCCAGCACGGTCTGCGCGCCTACACGCCGACCGATCAGAAGGCCGTCAAGGCGGCGGCGCAGTCCTTCCGCGTCAATCCCGCGTTTGACACCTATGAAACGATCCTCAACCTCGGCACCGGCGAGGCGGTCGTCTCCTTCCTGGATGAGAAGGGCATCCCCACCGTGGCGGAGAAGGCCTACATCCTGCCGCCGCAGTGCCTGATGGCCGGCGTTTCGGATGCGGACCGCGACCGCGCGATCAAGAGCAGCCTGCTCTACAGCAAGTATTACACCGCCGTCGACAACGATTCGGCGTATGAATTCCTTCAGCGCAAGGGCATCGCGGATGCGGAAGCGGCGGAAGAAGCCGCGCGCAAGGCTGCGGAGGAAAAGGAAGCCGCCCGGCAGCAGGCGCTTGCGGAGAAGGAAGCGGCCAGGCAGGCGGCAGCCGAAGAAAAGGCGGCAGCCAAGGCCGCCGCGCAGAAGGAAAAGGAAGAACTGAAAGCCAAAGAGAAGGCCGAAAAAGAGGCGCAGAAGGCCAAGGATAAGAAAAAGAAGGCCGTCAACAGCGCCGCGAAATCCGTCGGCAATTCCGTGGCCGGCACGGTCGGCCGCGAGGTCGGCAAGGCCGTCGGCTCCGGCTTCGGCAAATTCGGCAAGACCCTCGGCGGCAACCTCGGCGCCAGCCTCGGCCGCGGCCTGATCGGCACCCTGTTCGGGCTGAAGAAATAAAAGCCTTCAAGTAAAATAAGTTAATAGACAACATGCCCGCCACGACACAGCCTGCGCTGCATCGTGGCGGGCTTTTTTATCTGCAATTCGGATCAACACATTGATCCCCCGGCCCACGTTTCCCCCGTTTCACCCCGGCTGCGTCTGGTTTGCTTCAGGTTGAGATCCACGGCCGTTTTCAATTGGGAAAGCCGTCTGTTTTCTTGATTGTTGATCCTCGCAAAATCCCTCTTGACACTATTATCCTAATTACGATATAATAATAATAATATTCTTGATCCCGGATAAATTCAAGGAGGGTCTTACCCATGAGAGAAAAAGTCAAAAAAATCATTTCTGTCTTGCTCTGCCTGACGCTGCTGGCAGGCGTAGGCATTGAAACGATCGCCTCTGCGTCTACATACGGTGATTTCGAATATGAAGTGCAGGATGGTACGGCTGTTATCAAGGAATGCAACAAAAACGCAGCCGGCGGAATCGTGATCCCCGAAGCAATCAACGGTTATCCTGTCACATCCATCGACGGTTCTGCTTTTTGGCAATGCACCAAAATCACAAGCGTCACCATTCCGGGAAGCGTAAAAACGATCGGCGCACATGCTTTCTACGGATGCTCTGCCCTCACAAGCCTGATTATCAAAAACGGCGTTTCTGTCATCAGCCAAGACGCTTTTCAGGACTGCACAAGTCTTTCGGCCATTTCACTTCCCGACAGCGTTACGACGATCGGATGGGATGCATTTCAAAACACCAAGTACTATAACACTGCATCAAACTGGGTCCATAATGTGCTTTATATCGGCAATCATCTGATAAAGGCAAACGAACTGTCCGGCAGTTACGAAATCAAGCCCGGCACGGTCAGCATTGCCTATGAGGCCTTTGCCTACGACAGAAATCTGACAGGCATCACTTTCCCGGAAGGGTTGAAAAGTATTGGTCAGGGCGCATTTGATCATTGCTCCGGTCTGACGAGCGTACATATTCCGGACAGTGTTGAAACCATCAGCCCCCACGCTTTTTCCGCCTGCAGCGGACTTACTGATTTATCAATCGGAAACAGCGTAACAACCATCGGCGCAGAAGCCTTTGCCGGCTGTTCTGGTCTGACCGACATTGTGATTCCAAACAGCGTAAAGGCCATTGACTATTACGCCTTTGCAAATTGCGAAAACCTGTCAACTGTGGAAATACCCGAACAAGTCACAATAATCGGCTACGGCGTGTTTTCCGAATGTCCAAAACTAACGTCCATCACCGTCGCGCCCGGCAATTCCGCATTCAAAACCGCCGGAAACTGCCTGATTGATATTGCGAACAAAACCTTGATTCAGGGCTGCAATTCAAGCAGCATTCCCGATGACGGCAGCGTTGTGACGATCGGCCAATCTGCGTTTTCAGGCTGTGCCGGACTTTCTTCTCTCACGATTCCGGGCTGCATCAAAACAATTGAGGCGTTTGCCTTCCAAGACTGTACCGGATTGGAAACGCTCGTTGTTGGGAACGGTGTTCAGCACATCGGAAACTCCGCTTTCTATGGCTGCGGCAAGCTTGCCGCTATATCTCTGCCCGACAGTCTGATCAGCGTCGGCAATTACGCGTTTGGAGAAACCGCTTATTATAACAATCCGTCAAATTGGGAAAACGACGTCCTTTATATCGGCAACTGTTTAATCAAAGCCAACGAAACCCTGTCGGGTGAATATACAGTAAAGCCAAGTACGACCTGCATTGCAGACTATGCGTTTTCATTCAGCAAGCTCGCTGCAATCTCTATTCCGAATTCAATCACCCGCATCAACAAAGATACATTTCATGGCTGTTTAGAGCTGACAAGCATTTTCCTGCCGAAAACTATCAATTATATCGGCCTTAACGCCTTCAACGCAACGGATCTGAAGGAAGTTTACTACGAAGGCGATGCACAAGACAGACTTGATATCCAGTTTGAACCCGGCCATGATTATGGGTATGACATGCTGAATGAAGCAACCTGGTATTACAACAGCACCGCGCTCGGCGATCAGGGCACAATCAGCAATTTCACACTGACATATGACGCCAACGGCGGCACAGGCGCTCCGAGCAATCAGATCGGCTGCGGAAATGTCACCATTTCTTATACTCGCCCCGTAAGATCAGGCTATACTTTCTCAGGCTGGTCTGAAAACAGCGCGGCAACCGCTGCGCAGTTTCAGCCGGGCGCCGTGTTTTCTCTTGTAAATGACACCACGCTTTATGCTGTTTGGGAAAAGATTTCCGTTCCTGACAACCCCACGGCAAGCGCAAAGATCAGAGTCAGATCCGATTCGGTTTTCAAAAACACAAAAGTGACCGTTGTTGCTAAGGCAACCGGCGTTCCCGACGGATATGTGCTCGCAATTTATGACGGCGGAAACGATCCTGTCGCCACAGGCAGCCGGGATTCCGTCCGGTATACATTCCGGGAAGAAGTATCAAGCGCCAAAACGCTGACCGTGAAGGTGATTGACGCAAACGGCAATGTTCAGAAGGATGCAAACGGCAAAGACCTGAGTGAAAAAATTGAAATCACAGTCAAAACCGGATTCTTCAACGCGATCATCGCCTTCTTCAGAAAACTC
>JAFWCS010000213.1 GCA_017534365.1 Clostridia bacterium
GACGGCAGATTCATTGAGGAGCTCGGCACCTATGATCCCACCGCGCATCCCACCGCAGTGAAGGTGGACGCCGACAATGCCAAGCAGTGGATCGCCAAGGGCGCGCAGCCGACCGATACCGTGAAGGCCATTCTCAAAAAAGAAGGCGTCCTTTAATCGGCAGAGGGCAGCGCTATGGAAGAATTACTGGTCAGCATTGCGCAGGGTCTCGTTGAGGATCCTGCGAGCGTGCAGGTGACGGTGGATCCTCCCGCGGAGGATGGCACGGTCGTTTATCACCTGCATGTCGGCGAGGGCGACATGGGTCGCGTGATCGGCAAGCAGGGCCGCATCGCCAAGGCGATCCGTACCGTGATGCGTGCGGCTGCCACCCGTCAGGATGCCCGCGCGGTTGTTGAAATTGATTAAGGAATTTCTGGAACTCGGTGAAATTGTCGGCACCCACGGCGTTCGCGGTGAATTGCGCGTGAACCCGTGGTGCGACACGCCGTCGTTCGCTGCGGGCTTCAAAACCTTATATTTTGACAGCAAGGGAAGCTGTGCGGTGCAGGTGCAATCTGCGCGACCGCACGGCAATCTTGTTTTGATCCGGCTTGCCGGGGTGGAGACCGTCGAGCAGGCGCAGCGTCTGCGCGGCAAGCTCCTTTGGCTGCGGCGCAGCGACGCGCAGCTGCCGGACGGGCAGTATTTCGTGGCGGAGCTGCTGGACTGCGCCGTGGTGGACGCGGACGATCCCGCCGTGCGCTACGGCACGCTCACGGATGTCAGCCGGACCGGCGCAAACGACGTCTGGCACGTCACGGCGGCAGACGGGCGGGAGTATCTGATGCCCGCGATCCCGGACGTGGTGATCGAAACGGACGTGGCGGCCGGCATCATCCGGATCCGCCCGATGAAGGGATTGTTTGACGATGCGGATTGACATTCTGACGCTGTTCCCGGAGATGTGCGAGGCGGTGCTCGGCGAGAGCATCATCGGCCGCGCGCGGGAAGCCGGCTTTGTGGATATCCGCTGCAGGAATATCCGGGATTATACGGCGGATAAGCATAACCGCGTGGATGACGCGCCCTATGGCGGCGGCACCGGCATGGTCATGCAGGCCCAGCCGATCTTTGACTGCTTTCAGGCCTTGTGTGAGGAACTGGGCACGCGGCCGCACCTGATCTATCTCTCCCCGCAGGGGCAGGTGCTGCGGCAGACGCGGGTCAGAGAGCTGGCGGACTATCAGCATCTCGCGCTGCTCTGCGGCCACTATGAGGGCGTGGATCAGCGGGTGCTCGACGCGATCGTGGATGAGGAGATCTCCGTGGGGGATTACGTGCTTACCGGCGGCGAACTGCCGGCGCTCATGCTTGCGGACGCCGTGGCGCGGATGCTGCCCGGCGTGCTGCCGAATGAGGAGGCCTTCACGCAGGAGAGCCATTTTAACGGTCTGCTGGAATATCCGCAGTATACGCGGCCCTTCGAATGGCAGGGCAGGCAGGTGCCGGAGGTGCTGATTTCCGGGCATCACGCGAATATCGCGAAATGGCAGCGGGAACAGAGCCTGCGGCGCACGTTTGCGCGCCGGCCGGATCTGCTCGACGGCGCCGAACTGACGGCAAAGGAGCGCCGGCTGCTCGAGGAGCTGCGCGCGGCGCAGGAAGAAACAGAATAATAAAAAAATGCCGCGCGCTGGGATCCGGAGATCGCAGCGCGCGGTTTTTCATGCGATGCAATGCGAAGCGTCACGCCTGTTCGGCGCGGGCGCC
>JAFWCS010000214.1 GCA_017534365.1 Clostridia bacterium
GAAGCAGTGCGATCGCGGCGGCAAGAACGCAAAGGACCGGAATCAGGATTTTCATTTCAACACCTTCTGTTTGAATGATTTTTTCTGAATCCAGCATAGCACACAATCAATTTGATTTCAATAGTTTTTTGTTATGTATAGGATTCAACGCAGCCGCCCGGAGTGATCCTGGCGGCTGTTTCCATAGCGTTCGATTTTTATGTAAGCGACGTGTAATTCTTTTCAAACTGTTCTTTCCACGTTTTCTCGATGCCGTCTCTCCATGCCAGCGCCGCCTGCTTCAGCTCGGCGCAGAGATCGGGAAGCTCCTGAGCAAGATTATATTTTTCGCCGGGGTCGTTTTCGAGATCGGCCAGGAAGACGTCTGCGCGCGGCGCTTCGCCCTCATCCGTCCGGCCGTTCAGCACAAGCTTGTATTTGCCCTTGCGCACAGCGGTCTGATCCTCCATTTCCCAGAAAATACAATCGTGCTGCGCGTCGTCGTTCCCGAACAGCATTTGCCGCAGGCTTGCGCCGTCGAGCTCGTAGTCATCCGGATTGCCGCCGCAAAGCTCCAGCACGGTGGGAAAGATGTCGGTGGCGATATGCGGGGCGTCAACGACCCTGCTATCAACGGTACCTTTCCAGAAAAGGATCGCCGGCACGCGGATGCCGCCTTCAAAGAGGCTGAATTTGTGACCGCTGAAAACGCCGGTGCTGCCGCCGTAATACAGATCCTCATTGCCGTCGAGCCAGTTCCTGGATTCGCGTGAGGGCCCGTTATCGCTCTGAAAATAGAGGATCGTGTTTTCAAGCAGGTTCTGCCGCTCAAGCTCGGCGCGGATCTCTCCTACACCGTCGTCAACGGCGCTGATCATCGCGGCCATGAGCTGACGATCCTTGGGAAGATGCGCAAACCGCTGCATGTATTCTTCGGGCGCGTGCATCGGATAATGCGGCGCGTTATATGCGACATAGAGGAAAAACGGCTTGTCGCGGTTGTTTCTGATGAATTCAATGCTTTTCGCGGTTATGCGCTCCGTCATGTATTCGCCGTTGTCATAGACTTCGGTCTCATTCTCCCACAGATCGTGCACGGGGTTGAATTTTCCGTCCGCCATGCCCCAATAGAAAATATGCGAATAATAATCCACGCAGCCCGCAAGAAAGCCGCTGAATTCATCAAAGCCGTTGCTGTTTGGTCTGCATTCGTTCTTAAGACCGAGATGCCATTTGCCCGAAATGCCCGTGTGATAGCCGAGTTTTTTCAGCGCGGTGGCAATCGTCGGCACGGCGGGGGTGAGCCCGCTTGCTTTTCTGTGGCCCGCAAGGATCGCGCGCACGCCGGCGTTGGCGGGATATCTGCCTGTGAGCAGAGCTGCCCTCGAAGGGGAGCAGACAGGGGAGGCGGAATACATGGAGGTGAAGCGGATCCCTTCGGCCGCCATTGCGTCCAGATGCGGCGTTCTGAAATCCTCCGCGCCCATACAGCTCAAATCGCCGTATCCCTGATCGTCGGTCATGATGATAATCACATTCGGTTGTTTCATTTTTGATCCCCTTTATGTTTTTCTCCAATCGGATATCGCCGGGTTCATGCGTCTTTAATGCGTCTGGCGATTGCGGACATGCGCGGGGCGGCATAGGCAAAGAATTCTTTATATGCCGCGCAGTATCTGTTTTCCGCAAAACCGTCGATCCTGTCCGCTTTGCAGCCGCCGCGGCAAATATCGTGATATCTGCAGCCCTGACAATGACTGTGGATCACTTTTGATTCTTCGATAAACGCACGGTGCTTTTCGTTGATTACAAACGGGTTTTCATCGGAAAGCGAACCGATCCTGTGCGCATCGTCGCAGTAAAAATCGCAGGGATAAAGATCGCCGTTTGCTTCAACGGTAAAATAGCTGCCGCAGACGCCGCACATCGCGCAGTTCTCCGGCGGGCTGCCGAGGAAGATCCCCATATAGTTGTCAATGTGGCGCACGGAAACGTAGTCTTCCCTGATATAATACGAATACCAGAGGTCAAAGGTATTTTTCAAAAACAGGGCGTAGTTTTCGACCGTCAGAGCGGCATGATCGTCTGTGCCGAGGCACGGGATGAACTGAATATATGACAACCCGTTTTCCTTAAAAAAGCGGAAGGTTTCCCCGAGCGCTTTCACGCTGTCGTTGTCAACGACGGACAGAATGTTGAACTCCACCCGATGCCTGCGCAGCAGCGCCACGGCCTGCATGACGCGGTCATGCGTCCCGTTTCCGTCGGAATCCACGCGGTTCCGGTCGTTCGTTTCTCCGGTTCCGTCCAGCGAAACGCCCAGGAGAAAGCGGTTTTCCCGGAAAAACGCCGCAAAGGCGTCATCCAGCAGCAGACCGTTCGTCTGCATGGCAAAGCTGACGGGCACGCGCAGATTGTTTCTAAAGGCGGCAACGAAATATCTATAGAATTCCAGCCCTGCCAGCGTTGGCTCGCCGCCCTGAAACATCACGGTCAGCGAGGTCGGCCGAAATGCGGCGAGCTTGCGGATCAGCAGATCGACCGTTTCATAGGTCATGATCAGGTTCTCTCTGTCCGCGCTGACCGGCCGGTAAAAGCAATACCTGCAATTCAGATTGCAAAGCCCCGCCGCGGGCTTGATCAGTAACGTCAACGGGTGCATACTATCATTTCCTGAATTCAAAGATTGATAAAATGGACAGACTTACATGCCGATCTTTTTTCTGATGGCATTCACCACCTGCGAAAGCGGCTTTCCAGTCAATGATAAAGCGGCCGTCGCCGCTTTGGCCAGAAACAGCGGCACGCCGGCGGAAGCGATGTTGTTCTGTAAAAATTCAGGTGTGAAGCGCTCGTCATATTCCTTCGGAACAATATCGCAGGTTTTCATATACCAATAAAGGA
>JAFWCS010000215.1 GCA_017534365.1 Clostridia bacterium
AGCTGCGTCGCGCCGCCGAGTTTGACCAGCACGCGGCCGTCATAAACCAGATAAAGATTCTGCAGATCCGTCACGTTGATCTCGTCGATGTGCTCGGCGCTGCTCTCCGTGATCGCAGCAGCGACGCCGAGCATGGCCTGCAGCGTTTCATCCCTGCTGCCGGGATCGTTGACGAACGAAAGCACGGTGCCTTCCCGCGCGGAAAGCGGCGGCGTCCCTGTCACGACCAGCACCGTACCCTCCGGCTGCGCGTTCATGTGCGAAAGCACCTTGAAGCCGCTGTTGGTCACGGCGAAGGCGTTTTCGCCGGTCTGCACGGCATAGGCCATCGTCGTTTCGTCATAGGCGATCACGAGGATATTCGGCAGCTTGCGCCGGACCTCCACGTCCACAAGATTCGGCAGCGTTTCCTCGATCTGCCGCGCCGTCTGCCGGAGATTGAGAAAGAGCAGATTGCTCCCCTGCGCAACGCCTGAAGCCTGCTCGATCTCCGCGTGGGAATAGGTGCTGCTGCCCTCAAATTCAAACGTCTTCACGCGAAAGACAAAGAAGGCCGTCACGGTGCCGACCAGCAGCAGGATGCCGATCGCAAAGGCCAGCGTCACAAGCACCGCGCGCAGAATTTTTCTGATTTTAGAACGCTCCCGCGTTTTTTCGGCCGCCATCGCCGCACCTCATTCCTGTTCTCGTTCGATTTCCGCGCCGAGGCCCCGCAGCGCTTCCTCAAAGCGCGCGCAGCCACGGTCGATATGCGCAATCCGCGCAACGGTCGTTTCCCCTTCTGCGCCGAGGGCCGCCGCCACAAGGGCGCTGCCGCCGCGCAGGTCGCCGCCGCGATGCGGTCGGGCATGATCGTGAATTCCGCGCCGCGCAGGCGCCGTCCGCCCTGAATGTGCACGGTGCTCTCGCCGTCGCCGGCAATTTCGGCGCCGCAGGCGCGCAGAAAGGACGCAAGGTCGCCGATCTCCGGCTCCCGCGCCGCATTGCGGATCACGGTTTCTCCTTTGGCGCACAGGGCGGCAAGGAGAATGTTTTCCGTCGCGCCGACGCTCGGCAGGGTCAGCGGCAATTCCGCGGCCCGCACGCCGTCGGGCGCGCTGCAGCGGATCTGACCGCCGCTCTCCTCCACGTGCACGCCCATGGCCTGCAGCGCGGAAAGATGCAGATCGATCGGGCGCAGGCCGATGTCGCAGCCGCCCGGCTGTGTGACGGTCGCACGCCCGAACCGCGCGATCAGCGCGCCGAGAAAAATGATCGACGAGCGCATTTCGCGCATCAGATGCTCCGGGATTTCCCAGCCCCCGGCAGCGGACGCATCCACGGCGACCGTTTCGCCGCTCTGCTCCACCCGGCAGCCGATATGCCGCAGCATGGCGACCGTGGCGTCGATATCGGTCAGCTGCGGGCAATGATGCAGCACGCACGTGCCCTCCACGGCCGCAGCGGCGGCCAGGATCGGCAGTGCGCTGTTTTTGGCGCCCTGCAAACGAACGGCGCCGTGCAGCGGCCGTCCGCCTTGAATGCGATAAAACTCCATACCTCCACGCTCCTTGCTACGTTCCATCCTATTCAGAGCGCGGGGAAAGGGTTACTTTTGCGGCACGATCCCGCAGAGCGTGTCGTAAATGCGCTGCGTCGCGTCAAGCACGGCCATCGCGCGGGCGTTCTGCCCGAGTGTGAGCAGCCGTTCCGGCGCGGCGAGCAGACCGTTGACAGCCTGCGTGAGCGATTCCGGCGTCAGATCCTTTTCCTCCAGGATCAGCGCCGCGCCCTTTTCGACCAGCGCCATGGCGTTGTGATACTGATGGTTCTCCGTGACGTAGGGCGAAGGGATCAGGATCGAGGGCACGCCTAGCGCCTGCAACTCGCTGAGAGTGCTCGCGCCGGAACGCCCGATCACGAGATCCGCCGCCGGCAGACACTGCGGAATGTCGATGTATTCTGTGATGCGGATATCCGGGCGCTGCGCAAGATCGATCCCCTGCGCCTCGAGCGCGCTGCGGAAAGCCTGCGCGCCGCCCTTGCCCGTCGCGTGCAGGAACACGCAGTCATGATCCGCCTGCTTTTGCAGGATCAGACCAAGCACGGCGTCGTTGACCGGCTTTGCGCCGAGGCTCCCGCCCATGGAGAGGATCAGCGGCTTGCCCTCAAGCTGCAGCGCCGCCTTCGCCGCGGCGCGTTCGGTGCGCAGCAGATCGCCGCGGATCGGCAGCCCCGTAACGACGCAGGGATGCTTCGGCCGCATATACTGCTCCGCCTGCGGCGCTGTGAGCATCACGCGGTCCACCCGGCGGGCAAGCGCCTTGTTCGTGACGCCGGGATAGGCGTTCTGCTCATGGATCGCCGTCGGAATGCCGCGTTTCGCGGCCTCGCGCAGCACCGGGCCGCTCACGTAGCCGCCGAATCCGATCACCAGATCGGGCCGGAAGTCCTTCAGGATCGCGCGCGCCTGCTTGGAGGATTTCAGAAGCCGCGAGAGCGTTTTGAGATTGTGGCGAATCGCTTCGCCGGAAAAGCTCCGGTAGAAGCCGCTGATCTCGATCGTGCGCAGCGGGTAGCCCGCGTCGGGCACGAGCCGCGCTTCCATTTTATCCGCCGTGCCGACAAATTCGATCTCGATCTCCGGCTGCTGTTCTTTGATGAATCCCGCCGTTCCGAGCGCGGGGTTGATATGGCCGCCGGTTCCGCCGGCGGCAATCAGGATTCGTTCAGCGCAAAGCATTGCCGCTCCTCCTTCCGTTATCACGCGCCACCGCGAGGATGACGCCCAGCTCCACCAGCTGCATGACCAGCGCCGTGCCGCCGTAGCTGAACAGCGGCAGGCTGATGCCCGTGTTCGGGATCAGCGAGGTGACGACGGCGAAATTCAGCGCCGCCTGCAGACCGATTTTGAAGCTCAGACCGATGGCGGCCAGCTGGCCGAACCGGTTTTTACATTGCATGCCGATAAAAATGCCCACGCCCACGAGCAGGAGGAAGGCCAAAATGATCAGCGCGGAGCGCACGAAGCCCAACTCCTCGCAGACGATGGCAAACACAAAGTCATTCTGCGGCTCGGGCAGATACAGATGCTTCTGCTTGGACTGGCCGAAGCCCAGCCCGAAGACGCCGCCCGATCCGACGGCGTAGAGCGACTGCAGGCTCTGCCACGCGTCGCCCTGCATATCGTCGCGCGAAAGCTCCGCGCCGGTCAGAAGCTTGATCCAGACCGCAACGCGCTTGTGGGCGTAGCCGCCGCCCTCCGTCAGCGCCGTCATCCGGTCCAGATTGCAGAAGAACCAGATGGCCGCAGCCGCGGCAAAAATGGCAAGCAGGATGAACCAGCCGCGTTTCGCGCCGCCGCAGAAAAACATCACCAGCACCAGCGTGGCGATGATGATCAGCGCAGAGTTGTGATTCTCCAGATAGATCAGCGCCATGAACAGCATGACGGGCAGCACGTAGGGGAAGATCGCCGCCGCCTGCGAACGGATGGCCTTCTGATTGCGTTCGAGCGCCGAAGCCAGATAGAGAATCAGCGCGAATTTCGCGATCTCCGACGGCTGGAAGGTGATCTCCGTGCCGGGCACCTCCAGCCAGCGCTTGAATTTTTCCTTGCCCGGGATCACGTGCGGATGGATCAGCACGATCACGAGCAGCGCGAGCGCAATGAGATAAAAAATGCCGTTGTATTTGCTCAGGAATTCCAGCCACACGTGGGAAACGATCCACATCACGGCCAGCCCCATCACCGCAAAGATCAGCTGACGCACGAGATAGTGCCAGGGATTCGCTTCCTTCTTCTGCGCGCTGACGTAGCTCGCTGAGAACATCATCACGATGCCGATGGCCAGCAGCGCGATCAGCAGGAGGAAAAACGTCCAGTTCATCGGACCGCGCTGAAACATCCGCTCCCGCGGCTGCGCCGCACGCTCC
>JAFWCS010000216.1 GCA_017534365.1 Clostridia bacterium
CCTTGGGATATTTGTTGCCGATCTCGCTGCCCTTGAAACCGCTGAGCGCCATTTCGCTCACGCACTGCTCAAAGGTATTCTCCGCGCCGAGATCCGGCAGATCATCGTTCGTCCACGCGATCGGCGCGATCGCAAGCTTGACTTTGTCTTTGTTGAGCATGGTAGAATCCTCCGTTATGATTAATAAAGTCTGGCCTTCGCTATGTTGGCCTGCATGTCTTCATAGGCCGCCTGCACGCTTGCGCTCTCGGAAACCTCGGCCACGCCGACACGCCACCAGGCATCATAGCCGTCGCTCATGCTGCCGTGGACCACCTTGATGTCAAACAGGCAAGGCACGGTCTGCTTCTTGGAATCATTGAGCGCGTCACGCAGCTCGGCAACATTCGTCACGCGATAGGCTTTGCAGCCGTAGCCTTCGGCGATCTTGGCAAAATCGATCGGCACGATCGGGCCGTCGAGCATCCCCGTGCGCGGATCACGCGCCTGGAAGCGGGTGCCGAAGGTCGGCGTGCCCTGGTTATTCTGCAGGTTTTCAATGCAGCCCCAGCCGGAGTTGTCGAACACCATCACGTTAATCTTGGCGCCCTCCATCACGGCGGTATAAAGCTCGCTGTGCAGCATCAGGAAGCTGCCGTCGCCGAGGAAGGTATAGACCTCGCGGTCCGGGCAGGCCAGCTTGACGCCGAGCGCGCCGCAAACCTCATAACCCATACAGGAGAAGCCGTATTCCATGTGATACGTCTTCGGCACGGAGCAGCGCCACAGCCGCTGCATGCAGCCGGGCAGGCTGCCGGCGGACCCGACGGCGATCGCATTCTTATCGATCAGCTTGTTGATTTCGCCAAGGGCGCGCGTCTGCGCCAGGCCTTCCTTCATGTAAATGCCGTAAAGACGATCCACTTCTTTGGTATAGGCTTCCTTCGCGTCGAAGATTTCCGTCTGCCAGCAGGAGCGGTATTCACGCAGCGCCAGCGCGCCCATAATGTCGAGCAGCGCAGTCTTGGCGTCGGCGATCACAGCCGTCGCATCCATCTTGAACGCGTCAAACGAGCTGACGTTGATGGACAGCATCCGCACGTTCGGATTCTGGAACAGCCACTTGGAGGAGGTCGTGAAATCGGTCAGACGGGTGCCGACCGCAATGATCAGATCCGCCTGCTTGGCGATCACGTTCGCCGCAGCGCCGCCGGTGACGCCGACGCCGCCGAGATTCAGCGGAAGATCCCAGCGCAGATTGCCCTTGCCGGCCTGGGTCTCGCCGATGGGAATATTGAACTTCTCCGCAAAGAACTGCGCCGTCTTCCACGCCTCGGAATAGGTCACGCCGCCGCCGACGATCATCATCGGCTTTTCGCTGCGCATGATCTCGGCGACCGCCGCTTCAATCTCACGCTGCGTCGGAGAACGACGGTCCAGATACCAGACGCGCTTGCGCAGGAAATGATCGGGATAATCGAAGGCCTCGCCCTCCGTATCCTGCGGCATGGCGATGCAGACAGCACCCGTCTCGGCGGGATCAGTCAGCACACGCATGGCGTTGAGGCAGGCTGTCATCAGCTGCTCGGGACGCACAACGCGATCCCAGTATTTGCAGACCGCCTTGAAGGAATCGTTCGCGGTCACGGCATAACTTGTCGGCTGCTCGATCTGCTGCAGCACGGGATCCGGCTGACGGCAGGCAAAGGTATCGCCGGGCAACACAAGGAGCGGGATGCGGTTGGCTGTCGCGGTGCCGCAGGCCGTGACCATATTCAGCGCACCGGGGCCGATCGAAGAGGTGCATGCGATGATCTTGCGGCGGTTGTTCTGCTTGGCAAAGGCGATCGCAGCGTGCGCCATGCCCTGCTCGTTATGGCCCTGATAGAATTTCAGATGATGGCCGCCCTGCTCAAGCGCCTGGCCGATGCCAACCACGCAGCCGTGGCCGAAGATGCCGAAAATGCCATCGACAAATTTGGACTCGACGCCGTCAAAGCAAATATACTGTTGATCAAGAAATTTGACAAGCGCCTGCGCCATTGTAAGCTTCATTTCAAAACGCTCCTTCCCCGCGCAATTCACGGCGCGGTTGTGTTATTCATTTAATTATATACCATATATGGATGCAATGCAAGCGCTTTCTGCAAAAATTAAACGCAGGAAGCGGCAGTTTTTTTAATAAAAAGACTTGACAACCGGGGAGAAATCATATAATATATATAAGCGCCAATTTGAAACGATCCATTAGCTCAGTCGGTAGAGCACTTGACTTTTAATCAAGGTGTCCGGGGTTCGAATCCCCGATGGATCACCAGGCTATTCCGCCGAGATCTTTGTATATCAAGGATCCCGGCGGTTTTCTTCGTTTTTGCCGATTTTGTCGTCAACGAATAAACACACGTATCCCCAAGAAAAAGTGCAACAAAAGTGGAACAAATTTCGCCCCGCCGA
>JAFWCS010000002.1 GCA_017534365.1 Clostridia bacterium
ACGACCAAAGACGGGCCGACGGCATTCACGACGATCAACAATCCGAGAGCCGCCGGCGGCGTGATCGACGAGATCAAATATGAAGAGTGCACGATCGTTCGCCAAGGGTCAAACGGAGCAAGAACGTGGACCTTTTTGACAGGGGATGGTTATATCATCCCACGGCGCGGATTTCTTCGCAATGAAGTTACCGCAACGATCCTCTGGGACGACGAGCAGGTCGGCGATGAAATCAAAATCGAAACGCCATATGATGGCAACGTGACCGTCATACTCAAGTCGATCACGCTGACGCTCGACGAAGAAATCACCGCGACGGTCGTCGGCTTAGAAACAAACGCATCGATGGATAGCAGGAACGCATAAGGGGGCGGTCAATTGGTTTATCAATTGAATATGTCGCGAAATAAAAATGAAAACGTCCAATATGCGGTAAGCATCGAAGAGACAAATGTCAACCTGAAAAATCGCACTTCAACGCTGGAGATCGCGATCTGCGCACGGCTCGCTCCGGGTGTTTCTGAATCGCAAGAGATCAAGGCTTACAGCACAACTTTCACGGTGGACGGCGTCGATTATAATTGCGGAAACAGAGCAGCTGCGCGAGATTATACGATCAGCTCAGGGTCATGGAGATCGCTGGCGGGCTACGTGAAGACGGTCAACCTGCAGCACGATAGCGATGGATCATTAACAGCAGATATTAAGGCTGTTTATAATGGAGAACTATGGTCACCTTTGTTGATTGGTTATACGTATCTGACGATCGGCGAAAGGACCGTGTCTTTCACCTGCACGCAGATCGACGTCAGCGCGCCGACGGTGACAAGCTTACAGCTGACGCCGGGAGATTACGGCAGGACGCTCGGAATCGCGTATAATATAAGCCATAGCTCATATGCAATTGAGAAGGTCGAGCTGATCCTTCAGGATTACACGATGGCGCAGCGTGATGCGCGTCACGCGGCGGCGCAAGCAGCGCTTCCGTCGGCGATCATCACGGACCTGTCAGATAGCGAGCTGAAGATCACGCAGATGGTCAATCAGCAGCAGACGATCGAGGATGTGACGATCACGACGGGCACGGTGGCGCAGCTGCTCAACGGCGGGATATATCGTTATCAGCTGACTGCAACAGCGGCAAACGGCACGACTACGATCATCAGCAGCACCTATCGCGTGCCTTGCAGAGTGGAAGGGCTGGCCGTCGAGCCGCAGGAGATATTTATACGGCGCGGCGAAAGTGCGTTCGTCACGCTGATCTATGATCCGCAAGATGCGGACATAAAAACATCGACGGCAGAGGTGGATCCGGGGATCTATCCGCACGCCTGGCCGGTGCTGGTCGACGGCGTCGCAACGGGCGAGATCGTCGCCGGCAACAGCGACGGCATCTGCTCGATCTCATTTTACTCCACAGACGGCGCGCATGCATCGCAGGTCATCGTCACGGTCGGCGAGCATCCGAGCTATCCGGCGCTTGAGATCATGACCAAATTGACGCCTTATCAGATCAACCGGATCCAGAGCGCGGCGTCGTTTATCGTGGATGAGCTGGACGACCTCGGCATCCAGGTCGACGAGCTGGAAACGGTCATCACGACCTACGCGGAAGAGGTGACCGGCATCCGCGCGAAGCTGAATGCGCTGGTCGGCAACTGCTATAAAATCAAGGCGGCGACGTCCGGAACGGCCTATGATGTGACGTTTGCGTCGGATTTGTCCTATCCGGAATCAAATGCGAGCTTATGAAAGAAAGGAGAATCACAAGATGGGAAAATACAAAAGATTGCTTCAAGAGCACGAAAACCTCAAGACGCAGCTGGAGCAGTTGAGGGATCAGCTGACGACCTCCGGATCTCGGAATCAGCTGCTGCAGACCGAGGCCAACACGCTCCGGCAGCTGTTGACCGCTATGGCATCCGAAAGCGAAAAACTCGAAAGTGAACTCACAGCGGCACGCAGGGAGGCGCGGAAGCACATCGAGGACAAGAAGGTCGGACAGTGTGACGGCTGCATGAATCGAAAGGTCACGCAACGATGCGCATCGTGCACCAGAAATCCACATGCGATTGATAAGTTCGCAGAGGATCCAGACGTTGTCAAAACGAAGGTAAAAGATGGGGGCAGCGATGAGTAAGAATTTCGACTTCAGCAGCGTGTTTGCTGCATCTTTCAGGGACGGATGCGAGGAGATCCAGGAAAAATTAGATAAGAGCTTGGCTGACATTGCCACATTATCGAAGATGATGTTCGACGAGTTTGCAAAAGTAGGATTCGATAAGGACCAGGCCACCGCATTGACTATTGAATGGGTGAAAGCTGCAAATATCGCAGCGGCAATTCAACGGAGAGGCAATCGATGAGCACCTATGCTTATGTCCGGGTGTCGAGCGCAGATCAGAACGAGGATAGACAGCTGCTCGCGATGCGTGAACGTGACGTGCCGGCGGATCATATCTTCCTGGATAAGCAATCGGGCAAGGACTTCGACCGGCCGCAGTATCAGCAGCTTCTGAAGACGTTGAGCGCAGGCGATCTGCTTTATGTTCTGAGCATCGACCGGCTTGGGCGGAATTATGAGGAGATCCAGCGGCAGTGGCGGCACCTGACGAAGGAGATCGGTATCGACATCTGCGTGATTGACATGCCGATCCTCGATACGCGGCCATACAAAGATTTGCTCGGCACGTTCGTTTCGGATCTG
>JAFWCS010000217.1 GCA_017534365.1 Clostridia bacterium
GAATCAACAAGATGAAAAAACGTCTGCTTTGTTTCGCGCTGATCGCGGCGCTCCTGCTTGCGCTGGCCGCCTGCGGCGCAAAAACCGAGGCGCCCGCCGGCGACGATGCGCATACCAGGGTGCTGTTCACGATGGAAAACGGCGAGACCTTCACCGTGGAGCTTTATCCGGAATACGCGCCGAAGACCGTGGAGAATTTCGTCGGTCTTGTGAAGGAAGGCTATTATAACGGTCTGACCTTCCACCGCGTGATCGAGGGCTTCATGGCGCAGGGCGGCGAAGGCGAAGACCGGCCGTCGATCAAGGGCGAATTTGCCGCCAACGGCTTCACGCAGAATACGCTCAAGCACGAGCGCGGCGTGATCTCCATGGCCCGTACGAACGTGATGGATTCCGCCTCCACGCAGTTCTTCATCTGCTATGATACCGCCGCGTTCCTCGACGGCAATTACGCCGCCTTCGGCAGGGTGATCGAGGGCATGGAGACCGTGGATCATTTCCTCAAGATCGAGCGCGTTTATGCCGGTGAGAAGCAGCCCTCCAAGCCCGTCACCCCGATCGTGATCAAAACGGCGGAGGTGGTCGCATGAGCAAGCCGATCGTCACTTTTAAAGCCTGCCGTGCGACGGAGATTACGTTCGTCAACAAGCTCGAGAACGGCGCGCGCGTCGAATTCGAACGCAAATACGGCTACAACGTCAAATATGCGCCGAACGGCACCTGCATCGGCGAATTCACCGTTGAGACCTATGACAAGGAGCACCCCGAGAAATTCAGCGTCAAGGCCGTGATGCAGGGCATCTTCGCCTATGATTCCTCCGCGCAGAAGGAGCTGATCCACGTGGCCTCCTTCAAGGAGCTTTTTCCTTATATGCGCGCGATGATCGCGACGGTCTCCACCGCCGCCGGCGTGCCGCCGATCCACATCCCGAATTTCGATATCGAATCCCAGAATATTTACCGCTTCGGCAACAGCTGAAGCCATGCGTTTCCGCTCCCGCGCAGGGGGCGGAAATTTTCTCGCCGCATACCTTGACATTCGATGCATCACGTGGTATACTATGCATTGGATTCCAATGTATCACGTGAGGGGAGGAAACGGTATGTCTGCGCCGGATTTCCGGGATGTGCTGGACTATCTCTGCGGAGAGATCCGATCGACGCAGGAGCGCGAGGAAGTCGAAGCCGAGCTGCATGACCATCTGATGACGCATTATGAGATCAACTGCGCGACCGGCATGACGCCGGAGGAAGCGGAGGAAAGCGCCGTGCAGTCGCTGGGGGATCTGGAGCTGGTGCATAAGCGGCTGCTGAAGCTGCATCGCAGAGATCCCAAAAGTGCCGTTAACACTGCTTTCGTGTTTTGGGGTTTTCCCATCTGTCTATTGTTGCATTTATTTTCTTTGGATTATTTTACGTTTGATTCGGTTTATGATCGTGTGATCAATTATGCTTTTTATTTTATTCATTTGTCTTTTTGCTTCGTGATTCCAATTATTATGTTGCGAACTGTTTCGCGTCGATTCCGCCCTGCAATATTCAGTGCTGGTATGATTGTAGCTTCCGGAGCTGTGTTCGGCGGCTTGATGCCGTATTTATTTGAAACGTCCGGTAAGCTGAAAGCTGCAATATTTAACGTCTCGATTCTCTTTTTTTGTGTGGGTATTCTTTTGCTGCTTGACAGTCTGCGAAAAACGATCCGAGGTTTTGTTTCGGAAAAAGTCAATCGTTTATTTGTCTCAACGATGATTGTTTTGTCCTTGAATTGTCTGCTGACATCAATTCATCACCTTATCAGTCTGAATAAAGGCGGCTTGAATATTATTTTGTATTCTTCAATTAAATATGGATCGCTTGGCAACTCCGCTTCGTATTGGGTTCTTTCTGTAATATGTCTGTTTTTTGTTATCCTTTCCGAAGTTCTCGTGATCCGCTGCCTTGTATTAGCCTGTGGCACCTGCAAGCGGGAGCCAAAAAAGACATTACAGTTCAATGATTTGTCTTTGAAATCAGCACTTTTGCTCGTTGTATTAATTGCTATTTTCATTTATGTGCCGCACATAGTCTATATCAATCGACCGCCCATGGCGCAGACCGTGGAAGAAACGGATCTGCTTTCCGCGCAGGAGGAAGCGCGCATCCGCGGCGTGCTGTCGACCTACGGGATCCCGGAGGCAACGCTGGCGCTTCTGCCGGAAAGCGAGCTTGCGCTCTACGCGACCGCGAAGGAATACGTTCCCGATGATGCGGATTTCAGGGATTATGTCAAACGCTGCCCGGATGGAGAATACCCCCTGCAGGAGGAATATAACGATCTTGCCTTTCATGAATATGCCGTCGTGCTTGCGGAGGGAAAAGATGCGTTCACCGTGCGCATTCTTTATCATCTGGATTACCGGGAGAATGATCCTCACAGCTATCGCAGACGGCTCGAGATCAGACCTCGCGGCGCCGCCAGCGCGCACGCGCTGACGAGCTACGGTCAGATTCTGCCGTCTGATTCCGATCCGGCGTTTTTGCGCATCCGCTATCGGCGCGGAGATACAGTTTACGACTGCAAGCCGTTTTATTTTCAGGAGAAATCCTATGCGCGCGGTTCTGTCCAATCGATTATTGAATACGCCGAGCGCGGCTGCGCGGATCTGATTTTTGCAGCGACCTATCGCGTGACAACTTCGCCGCTGGATCCGATTGTTCATTTCGGCTGCGACTTTATCTGCAAACGCTTCGTGCGCCCGGTGCAGCTGTGGCCGAAGCTGATGTCCGAATCGGAATTCGGTGAAGGAGCCGCTGCATCCGGGTCCATCTATGACAGAAGATATTTGAACGGTGCTGCAACACAGACAAAGGAAACCTCTTATCACTGCTGGAAATCTCCGGACCTCAGAAACGGCGGAGTATTCTTTACAGAAGAAAACTGATGGGGGAGGATCACATGAAAATCAATAAAGAATTATCCAAGGGCAGCAACGCCTTGATGGTGCTCAGCGTGCTTGCGCGGCAGGAGATGTACGGCTATCAAATCGTCAAAACGATCGAAAACGCCAGCGACGAGACCTTCGTCATGAACGAAGGCACGCTCTACCCGATCTTGCACGCGCTCGAAAAGGACGGCGCGCTGGACGCCTACTGGGTCGAGGTCGAGGGCAGAAAACGCAAGTATTACAGGATCACCGACAAAGGCCGAAAGGAGCTTGCAAAGAAAAAGACCGAGTGGGAGTCCTATGCCACGGCGGTCAGGAAGGTGCTCGACGTGAAGCCGGCGTCCACATAATGACAAAAACGATCCGTCGCAAACCGGCCAAATCGGCTACAGCGCGAAAACACAGCCGACCGACGTGATGCCGCTGCCTTCGGAGTGGAGCGACCAGGCATTTCTGACTGAAAACGCGATTCAAATCATTTAAAATGAGTTTGTATTTGTGATTAAAAACATTTTTTCTTTACCGATGATCCAAAACAAAGCATTCACCAACCCTAACAAATACATATCATTCTATGAGAAAGAGAGGAAACAAAGATGAAAACCCTGAAAAAGACCCTGGCTATGCTGCTGTGCGCCCTGCTGCTGATGAGCGTAGGCGCGCTGGCCGGCTGGGCGGAGCCCATCGGCGTCGAGGCGCTGACCTTCAGCACGACCGAGGACGGCGTCATGATTACCCGCTGCGACAAAGCGGTGACCGGCGCGCTGGAGATCCCCGCCGAGATCAACGGCAAACCCGTAGTTGCCATCGGAGGCCACGCCTTTCAAGGCGCGGGTTTTTCGAGCATTACGATCCCGGAATCCGTGAAGACGATCGGCACGGGCGCATTCGGTTTTTGTCCGTCGCTGACGGCGCTTGAAATCCCGGCGGGCGTTGAGGAGCTCGGTAAGGGAATCGCATCCGCCTGCCCGGCGCTGACATCCCTGACGGTCGCGGCGGGCAATCCCGTCTATCACAGCGCGGGCAACTGCGTGATCAATACCGCAACGAAGGAACTGGTCTGCGGCACGAACGTCAGCGTGATCCCGGCGGACGGCAGCGTCACCAGCATCGGCGATTTTGCGTTTTTCACCGACGACAAGCTGACGTCTGTTGCCATCCCGGAGGGCGTGACAAGCCTCGGCTATGAGGCGTTCTACGGTTGCGCAGCGCTGGAAGAAATCACGTTGCCGGAAAGTCTCACCGAATTCGGTGAGGGCGCGTTCGCTTTCTGCCCCGCGCTGACGAGCATCACGATTCCCGACGCTGTGACCATGATCGCCCACCATGCGTTCGTTGAATGCACCGGTCTGAAAGAGATCGGCATGGGCAAAAACGTCACGATCATCGGCGTGGGCGCATTTTACGGTTGCACGGGTCTGACGAGTATCGTTCTGCCGGACAGCCTTGAAATCATCGGCGACGATGCGTTTGCCGCATGCACCGGTTTGGAAAGCATCACACTGCCGGGAGGTCTTGAAATCATTGCTGATAATGCATTCTACGGCTGTAGTGCGCTGGAAAGCGTCGTGCTGCCCGCCGGTCTGAAAACAATCAAGATGGCTTCTTTCGCATCCTGCACCGGGCTGAAGGACGTCTATTATCCCGGCACAGAAGAAATGTGGGGCGACGTGGTCATCGGCGAAGGCAACGAGGAACTTCGCAACGCGACGCTGCATTTCGGGCCCATGCTGAACCCCGCAATTGAGATCCAGAAGTATCAGCCGACGCTGGAAGTCGATTACAAGACCACGGTCATCTTCAAGGCGATCGTGACCGACGCGCCGGAGGGCGCAGTGATCCAGTGGTTCGTCAACGATGAAAAAGCGGAAGCCGCTGAGACCTGCACCGTTGAAAAGGCAAAGGCGGATTACACCGTGCAGGTGAAGCTGCTCGCTGCCGACGGCGAAGTCCTCGCAGAGAGCGAGACCGAAACGGTCAAAGTCAACCAGAACTTCTTCCAGAAGCTGATCGCCTTTTTCAAAGGTCTCTTCGGCCTCCTGCCCACGATCACGCAGGCGTTCAAAGGCTAA
>JAFWCS010000218.1 GCA_017534365.1 Clostridia bacterium
ACTGCATCCGATCACAGCGTTTGGATATTGAAAAATATTTTAACACAAAACGCCCTGCATTGCAAGCGCTTTTGCAAGAAAAATTACACAGCCGCCGGGCGCGCGGCGTCTCCGTGCAAAAAAACTAAAAAGATTTGTATAAAATTAGGATTTATTATTGAATTTACATAATAAAAATGATAAAATAAACTGAATATGAATCTAGGAGGGATTGTTTTGAGCAGCACACCGTCCAAAGACAAGCTGGTCCAGACGCTGGTCGATTCCTACGGCGACTGGTTCCTGGACGCATCCGAGCGGGAGCGCGGCCGCATGACGTCCGCGCTGTATCCCTACGACACGATGTTCTCCCCGATCACGATCAACCGCATGACCGTCAAAAACCGCCTGGTCATGGCGCCGATGGGCAACATCTCGATGTGCGACGAAACCGGCCGGCCGAACGAGAAAATGCTGGCCTATTTCACCGAGCGCGCGAAGGGCGGCGTCGGTCTGATCACGACCGGTCTGATCCCCGTCACCCACGGGATCGACAACTCCCTGACGGAGCTGGGCGAGCTGAGCTATTTCCCGCGCATCGACCGCAGCCGCACCGTGTTCGCCGGCTGGCGCGATCTGGCCGCGAATTGCCACGCCTACGGCTCCAAGATCTTCATTCAGATCACCGCCGGCCTCGGCCGCGTGGGCAATCCGCAATGTCTGACCACGCAGTTCAAGCTCCCCGTTTCCGCCTCGTGGAATAAAAACTGGTATATGCCCGAGGTGCCCTGCATGCGTCTGTCGGATCACAAGCTCAAAAAGATGATCAACAACATCGGGCAGGCCGCCGCCGACGCGAAGGCAATGAATCTCGACGGCGTTTATCTGCACGGCCACGAAGGCTATCTGATCGAGCAGCTGACGAATCCGGCCTTCAACCGCCGCAAGCTCGGCCGCTACGCCGACTGGCAGGCCTTCGGCATCGACATGATCAAAAAGATCCGCGAGCGCACGGACGACCGCTTCCCGATCATGTATCGCATCGACCTTTCTCTCGCGCTCAATGAAACCTACGGCGACCGGATGAACACGCCGGCGCTCAAAAACTTCAAAAACGGCCGCACCCTCGCCATGACGCTCGACTACATGAAGAACCTCGTGGCGGCGGGCGTGGATATGTTTGACGTCGACCTGGGCTGCTATGACAACTGGTGGCTTCCGCATCCGCCCGGATCGATGCCGCCCGGCTGCTACCTGGACATTGCGCAGCTGGCCGTGGATTATTTCAAAGAAAACAAGATCCTTTCCAACGCCGGTCAGCCCGTGCCGGTCGTGGCCGTGGGCAAGCTCGGCTATCCGGATCTCGCCGAGCAGGCGCTGCGCGACGGCAGGTGCGACATGATCATGCTCGGCCGTCCCCTGCTGGCGGATCCGCAGTGGCCGAACAAAGCGCGCACCGGCAAGGTGGATCAGATCCGCCCCTGCATCGGCTGCCAGGAGGCCTGCCTGAACGAATTCGTCGAGGGCGGCCATCCGCAATGCGCCGTCAATCCGCGCACGGCGTTTGAGGAACTCTATCCCGAAACGCCCGCGCAGGCTGAAAAGCCCTGCAAGATCGCCGTCATCGGCGCAGGCCCCGCCGGCGTCATGTGCGCAGTCACAGCCGCGCGCCGCGGCCACACGGTCGATCTGTTCGAGAAAGCGGACCGCATCGGCGGCCGTCTCAACAGCGGCAGCGCGCCGGGCTTCAAATATGATCTGGGCAACTATCTGGACTATCTCAAGCGCACGGTCGCCCGCGCGGAGCAGGACTACGCGTTCAAGCTCCATCTTTCCACAGAAGCGACGCCGGAAGCGATCCGGGACGCCGGCTATGACAAGATCGTCGTCGCGGCCGGCACAAAGGACATCGAATTCAAGCTCCCCGGCTGGGAAACGGCGAACACCGTCCAGGCCGTCGCGGTGCTGGAGGATCCCGCGCTGATCGAAAAAGCAAAGTCCGTGGTCGTCATCGGCGGCGGCGTGGTCGGCTGCGAAACCGCCTATTTCCTCAACAAGGAATGCGGCAAGGACGTGACCGTGATCGAAATGACGCCCTACTTCATGAACCACACCTGCACGGCGAACCGCGGCCATCTGCTCAAGAGCATGTATGATTCCAAGGTGAAGCTGCTCAACTGCACGAAACTGCTCTCCTTCGAAAAGGACGGCGTGAAGGTTTCGCGCAATCATCATAAGAACGTGCCGAATCCCTATCTGACCTGGTCGCCGATCCTGCCGGAGAACGTGCTCAATCCGCTGGCCAAAACGATCGGCGAGGACTTCGGCGAAGAAACGATCCCCTGCGACGCGGTGGTGCTCGCAGGCGGCGGCCGCCCGGATGAGGCGCTGTTCTACGCCTTCCGCAAGGCCTGCGGCGACAGGGAAGTTTATAATATCGGCGACAGCTTCAAGGGCGGCAAGGTCTTTGAAGCGACGAAATCCGGCTATCTGCTGGCGCTTTCACTATAAAAAGGAGGGAAAGAACCTATGGAATACAAAATGACGCTCACGCCCGAGGAGCAGGCGATCCTCAACGGCGAACAGGGCGAAACCATGGCCAAGGTCATGCGCACGCTGGTCATGTACGGCGACGCCTTCGGCGCAACGAAGCTTGTGCCGGTCACGAGCCGCATGGGGCATCTGGTGACCAGCTTCGGCCTCGGCGTCATGAAGCCGGTCTATGACCTGATGGATGAACTGATCGCCAACGGCGCGCTCTCCGGGCAGAAATTCTCCGTGGACCCGAAGCCCCTGGATCCGAAGGTCCCCGCCTCTCTGCTGCAGAAGCTCGTGTTCAAGAAATTCATGTACAGCGCGCAGGACAGCTACGACGCGCAGCTGGCAAAGCTCGGTCTGCTGGATGAGAATTCCTACACCTGCACCTGCTATATGGATGAGGTCGGCAACACGCCGCAGCCCGGCGACGTGCTCTCCTGGGCGGAATCCTCCGCCGTGGTTTACGCCAACTCCGTGCTGGGCGCGCGCTGCAACCGCAACTCCGGCATCATCGAGCTGTTCGGCTCCATCGCCGGCAAGGTGCCGTATTTCGGCCTGGTGACCGACGAGGGCCGGCAGGCGACCTGGATCGTGGAGATCAGAACGACCAAAAAGCCGGAGGCGCAGATCCTCGGCTCGGCGATCGGCATGAAAGTCATGGAGGACGTGCCCTTCATCAAAGGGCTGGATGCCTGGCTGGGCGACGAGCTGACCGACGACGTGAAGGCCTATCTCAAGGATTTCGGCGCGGCCACCGCCTCCAACGGCGCGGTCGGTCTGTATCACATCGAAAACCTGACGCCGGAGGCCAAGGCGCAGGGCGAGGACCTGATCGCCAACGGCGCGAAGGTCTACGTCATCGACGACGCCGAGCTCAAGCGCGTGAAGGACAACTATCCGATCATGTGGAAAAACAAGGACGCCGCGCCGAAGCTCTGCTTCGTCGGCTGCCCGCATCTCTCGCTCGCGCAGCTGGTTGAGTGGACGGAAAACGTCGCTGCCGGGCTGAAGAAAAACGGCCTGAGCAAGGTCAGCGTGCCGACGGTCTTCACCGCGGCGCCGGGCGTGATCGAAGCGTTTGAAAAAACGCCCCACGCGGCGACCCTCGCGGGCACGGGCGTCGTGCTCAGCTACATCTGCCCGCTGATGTATATGAACAATCCCCTGTCCAAAAAGATGCCGGTGATCACGAATTCCAACAAGCTGCGCACCTACACCACCGCGCGCTATTACACCGGCGATGAGATTCTTGAAATCATCACAAAGGAGGTCAAGTAAGATGAAGCAGTTCAAAGGACGCCCCGTCGTGCCGGGCAAATGCACCGCGCCCGCGCTGGTTTCTCACGGCGGCTTCAACACGCTCGCCTCCTTCCAGAACGCCCTGCAGTTCGGCGACAAGGCCGCCAAATGCGGCGATCAGAACAACCCGGATCTCCATAAGAAACCCATGGTCGGCACGGCGCTCTGCCTGCCGCAGACCATCGGCTCCACCACGGGCGGCATGGTGCTCTACTGCGCGAACAAAATGCAGCGCAGCCCCGCCTGCATGCTCTTCTCGGAGCATATCGACTCCCTGGCCGCCGCCGGCGCGATCCTGGCCGCCGTGTGGGGCGAGGATCCGATGCCGACGATCGATTGCCTCGGCAAGGAATTCCTCGACTACGTCAAGGACGGTATGCAGATCACCGTGGAGGAAGACGGCACAGTCACAGTTGAATAACGTAACGGAAGGGATAAAGCCATGAAGAAAGCAATTCGCATCTGCGCGGCGCTGCTGCTCTCGCTCACGCTACTGCTTACCTGCACGCTGCCCGCCTTCGCGGTGGACGGCGGACGCGCCTGCCCGTATATTTACGTCCACGGCTTTATGGGCGTGGACATTCACGCCGACGCGGAGGATCCGGATTCTCCCGTGATCTGGCCGCCCTCTTCGGATCAGATCCTCGGCGCGGTCAAGGCCGCCCTGCCCGCCCTCGGGCGTCTGGCGATCGATCACAATTACGACGTCTTTGCGGACGCGGTGATGCCCGCGGTCTCCGACCTGTTCTCCCCCGCCTTCTGCACCCCGGAGGGCACGGTGGAGGACGGCTCCGGCCCGGTTTTCAGCTATCCTGACGCCGCGTCGATCACGCCGGGCTCCGAGCTGAGCTTCAGATATGACTGGCGGCTGGATCCGATCGTCATCGCCGGGCAGCTCAACGACTTCGTCAACTACGTCTGCGAGGCCTCCGGCTGCGATCAGGTCGTGCTCGAGTGCCACAGCTTCGGCGGCGTCGTGACTCTCACTTATGTCACGCTCTACGGCACGGAGCATCTGCGCAGCGTCATGCTCAACACCACGGCGATCTACGGCGAGGATTACAACGGCGAGCTGATGACCGGCCACCTCGGCCTCGACGCCGACGCGCTGACCGCTTATCTGAAGGCCGTGCTCAGCGACAATGAATACCGCACGGTGCTTTACGGCACCTTCGATCTGCTCAACGCGGCCGGTCTGACGGACGCGATCTGCGCGCTGGGCAACCGGATGATCGAAAAGCTCAGCGCCCGCGTGCTGCCCGAGGTGATCGTGCCCATGTTCGGCGGCTGGCTGAGCGTGTGGTCGATGGTCCCGGATCAGTTCATCGACGAAGCGACGGACTATGTATTTAATACAATTTATAAAGACAGCCCGATCGACCGCTCCGTGCTCGTGGAAAAGATCAAAAACTACAACCGTGAGATCCGCGCGGGCAAAACCGACATGCTCCGGCAGCTGAATGACGAAACGAATCTCTACGTTCTTTCGCGCTATAACTTCTGCGGTGTTTTCCTGACCCCGTCGTGGAAGAACATGAGCGATTCCACCGTCGACACCAAGTATTCCTCCTTCGGCGCGACCTGCG
>JAFWCS010000219.1 GCA_017534365.1 Clostridia bacterium
CCGCGGCCACGCCGGAGGAATGCAGCACGTGATACGCATACGTGTCGCCGCCGCAGGCAATGCTGCCGGTCTCGCCCAGCGTCACGGTCTGCCCGCTGACAGCTTCCGCGCCGTCCACGGTCACGCCCTCGCCGTCGAACCAGAGCTTCACTTCATTGCCCGTGAGCGCGGAGGGCAGGAAGAAATAATATACGCCGTCCCCGGCCCGGAACCACGCGACAGCGCCGGGCGCATCCGCCGATTCAGCGGCCGGATCCGTCGCCGTGACCGTCAGTTCCTGCGCGGCAAGCGAGGAAAAGCTGAACAGGCCAAAGCAGCCGAACACAAGCACCGCAGCCAGAAGCAGCGAAACAATTGCCTTCATTTTCATTGCGAAAACCTCCTCAGTCTCAGATCTGCTTTAACTTTATCACAATAAAGCGTATTTGTCAACGGGCGGAATCCTCGCCGCCCAGAACGCCGTGCAGCACTTCGCTGATCGCCGCCTGCCGCGCCTTGGCCGCAACCTCGTTGTCGCCACGCACGGAAAAATAGAATTTCAGCTTCGGCTCCGTGCCGGAGGGGCGGGCTGCCGCCCACGAGCCGTCGCGGAACACGAAGCGCAGCACGTTTTCCTGCGGCAGATCGCCGATCCCCTGCGCATAATCCTCAAGCGCGCGCAGATCGCCGAACAGCTCCCGACCCTTTTCGCGCAGCGCCGCCATCGCGGACCGGATCTTTTCCGCGCCCGCCCTGCCGGTGAGCAGGACGGTTTCCAGCTTGTCATAATAAAAGCCGTAGTCCGCGTAAATCGCATCCAGCGCGTCGATCAAAGTGCGGCCTTGCTTCTTATGATAATCCGCCATTTCCGCAATCAGCAGCGCGGAGGACACGGCGTCCTTATCCCGCGCGTGATCGCCGGCAAGATAGCCGTAGCTCTCCTCATAGCCGAAGAGATAGCTGCGGCTGCCGTCCGCCTCCCATTGGCAGATCTTTTCGCCGATATATTTGAAGCCGGTCAACGTCTGCACGACCTCGGCGCCGTGCTTTTGCGCGATCGCGGCGCCCAGCTCGCTCGTGACGATCGTTTTGACCACCGCCGGATGCGGCGGCAGCTGCCCGCCGCGCATGCGAAAGATGAAATCCATCAGCAGCGCGCCGGTCTGGTTGCCCGTCAGCAGGCGATATGCGCCGTGATGCAGCACGCCGACGCCGATCCGGTCGCAGTCCGGATCCGTCCCGATCACGAGATCCGCGCCGCAATCCGCCGCCTGCGCAAGGGCCAGCGTCAGCGCGTCCTGCTCCTCCGGATTCGGGGAGCGCACGGTGGAGAAATCGCCGTCCGGCTTTGCCTGCGCTTCCACGACGGAAACGTCGAAGCCCGCGAGAATCCGGCGCACGGGCACGTTGCCGGTGCCGTGCAGGGGCGTATAAACGATGCGCAGATCATGCGGCGCGTCATACAGACTGCATTTGCGCGCGGCGTCCAGAAACGCGGCGAGTGTCTCTTCGCCGATCCGGAGAAGCAGCCCCTGCGTTTCCGCCTGCGCCAAGGGCATGCGCGGGATCGCTTTCAGATCCGTCACAGCGTTGACGCGGGCGATCACCCGGTCGGCCAGATGCGGCACCAGCTGACAACCGAAACGATCATAGACCTTGTAACCGTTATATTCCTTCGGATTGTGACTGGCCGTGATCACGATCCCGGCGCTGCAGTGATGATAGCGCACGGCAAAGGAGAGCACGGGCGTGGGCATGAGCGCATCGAACAGAAACGTCCTGATCCCGGCGGCGCATAGCACCTCAGTTGCGGCGCACGCAAACTCCGCTGAATGATTGCGGGAATCATAGGCGATCGCAACGGACGGCGCGGCCTCCTTCGCCAGCAGCGCCTCCGCCAGCCCGCGCGTCGCGCGCGCTACGGTGTAGCGGTTCATGCGGTTCGGCCCGGCGCCGATGATCCCGCGCAGGCCGCCCGTGCCGAAGGTGAGATCTTTATAAAACCGGTCTTCCAGCTCGGCCGGATCCGCAATGCTTTCCAGCTCGCGCCGGGTCTCCTCATCAAACGTCAGCCAGGTTTCATATGCAGTCATGGCAAGCGCTCCTTTCCGCTGTGTGTTATTATCGCATTCAGTATAGCATTATTCGCAGGCAAGAGCAAGATGTTTCATAAAAACACAGGATTGAATTTTAAATTATAATGTGATAAATTATAAACAGCATGAAACAAAACGGAGGGAGACCGATGGATTA
>JAFWCS010000021.1 GCA_017534365.1 Clostridia bacterium
AGCTGTTGGTGATGCGCAGCACCTCTTCGATCTGGTCTGCGTAGGTCTGCTGGTTCGCTCTCGCGGCGGGCAGCAGATCGTTGTAGCTCGCGTGATAGTCCCGGCGGGGATAGCTTTCGTAGATCTCGGTGTCGGCCAGCACACGCGTGCCGTCGGCATAAACGTGATAGATCTCCGTCACCGTGCGGCGCTGGCGTACGCGGTATTTCAGGTCGTAGGTCTCGCTGTTGGAGGAACGGGAAACAAGGTAGGAGCCGCCGGGATCCTCCTGCGGCGCCTTCGTGGTGAGCTTCGGCGCGTAGGACGAAGTTTTCGTCGTCTTTGCGGGCGCCTTGGTCGTCGCCTTGGTCGCTGCCTTCGTTGTCGCCTTCGTCGTCGTGGTGGTGGTCGGCGCTTCCGTGGTCGTTACGGTGGTCGGCTCTGTTGTGGTCGTGGCCGCCGTCGTGGGCGCTGTTGTGGCCGGCGCCGTGGCCGCGGCGGTCGTTGCCGTCGATTCCGTTGCCGCGGAAGTTTCATCCTCCGCCTTGCTGCCGCAGGCAGCGGCCGTCAGCAGCAGCGCGCCGGCGAGCAGTGCGGGCAGCAGCCGCCCGCGCGGACGGGATCTGATGGATGCATCCTTCAAAGCGATTCCTCTTTTCAAGTTATTTCTGTGTGTCCCACAGGCGCATAGGGCAGCGCTGCCGCAGGAAGGCCGCCCGGAATTCCGGATAGCAGCCGCATTTGACGCAGACGCCGCCGATCAGATGCGCGCAGCCGCAGCAGACGGCCAGCCGGGCGTCATAGAGCGCCTGTGGCGCGCGTTCCGTGGGGGAAAGCCGCGTGATGCGGGCGTGGATATCGGCGAGCATGTCTTCTCTGCCGCTTTCCCGCAGCAGGCAGCGCCTGCAGACGCGTTCCTCGCTCATGCGCGGGGCTGAATGTTGAATTTGACGACGCTGCACGCGGGGAGCGTCGCGACGAAGCCGTCCTCCGTCCGGCGGAAATCTGTAAAGCTTTCAAGCTTTACAGCCTGTGTCTGCTCAAAGCTGTTGTAAGCGTCGATCGCGCCGGTCAGGATCTCGGCCGTGATCTGCGCAACGGCGGTGTCCGCAATCTGGCACTTGATCTCGGCCGGCTTGTCGGCCGCAGTGTTCGTGATTGTGGCGCAGATTTCGCCCGCTGCATTGACGGAGGCGCTTTCGATCAGCTGCGGCAGCTGATCGCTGTCCGTGCCGACCTGCGGCGTGGTAAGATAGGAACCCAGCAGGGTGTTCTGCTGATGATCTTTATACATTTTGAAAACGTAATAAGTCGGCGTGAGCACCATTGCCGGGCCGTCCGTCAGCGCCACGGCCTGCAGCACGTTGATGGTCTGGGCGATATTCGCCATGCGGATGCGGTCGGCGTGCTTGTTGAAGATATTCAGCGTCAGACCGGCGACAATGGCGTCGCGCATGGTGTTCTGCTGATAGAGATAGCCGGGATTCGTGCCGGGCTCCACGTCATGCCAGGTGCCCCATTCGTCGACGATCAGATCCACGCGGTGATTCGGATCGTAGCGGTTCATGATCTCCAGATGACGGTCGATGATGCGGCCGATGTGGGCGGCCTTGCGCAGGGTGGTGTAGTATTCCTCCTGCGAGAATTCCGTCGCGCTGCCCTTGTGGCCCCAGTCATGGGTCACGGTGTAGTAATGCAGCGCAAGACCGTTCATGTGCCGCGCGGCGATGCGCATGACCTCCTCGGTCCAGCGGTAGTCCTCGCCGTTCGGGCCGCAGGCAACTTTATAGATCCAGTTGTTCTTCGGATCGTACTGGCGCACGTAGGTGGCGTAGCGCTTGAAGGTGTTGGCGTA
>JAFWCS010000022.1 GCA_017534365.1 Clostridia bacterium
CCGACCTCGATGAGCTTGATCAGCGTCTGCTCGTCGAATTTCACCTGCTGCGCGAGCAGATCATAGGCGATCCCCGCGCCGCCGATCGCCGGGGAAGACAGCACGACGTTGTTCACGTCGCCCCGGTCGCCGTAGAGGGCGAGATAGGTTGCAGTTACCTGCCCGCCGTGGCTGAGCGCGAACACGTTGACCTTCTCCTTGCCGCTGTGGGCCTTCACGGAATCAATATAAGCCGCCAGCCGGTTCGCGCAGTATTCCGCGCCCATGCGCCAGTCCGTGTTGAAGCTGTAGATATTTTCCTCGCCGATGATGCCGGCGAGCGTGGCGGAGATCTCCACCTCGTGGATCAGCTGCTCCTGCCCGGCCGCGCGCAGGGCCGCGTCGTTCGTCACCGCGGCGTCTTCCGAATACACGCGCAGCGGATAAACGCTTGAGCCGTCCGGATTGCAGGCGAGATACGGCCAGGTGTCGCGCAGGCTCTGCACGATCGTCCCCGCGATGTGATCCGCCTTGTCGAAGGGCATCACGGCCGCGCCGCCGGCCAGCTCCGCGATCCTGCGCAGCACGTTCGGCAGCAGTTCGTCCACGTTGAAGCCGCTCCAGGCGCATTCCGCCGTCGCCGGATCGTCGCCGTTATAGAGCCGCGCGCCGATGTAGCCCGGCACGACCACGACCGGGTATTCCGAGATCTCCCCTTCGATCGTCACAGGAAACTGAATCAGCGCGAAAGCGGCGCAGGCCGAACCGCACGCGATCACCATCGCAAGCAGAACGGACAACAGTTTTTTCAATGCATCCTTCCCCCTCTCTATTGTATTATTAAAACATTTTTTCACGCGAATTGCAAGATGCACTTGTAAAAATATACAAAACGCGCTACAATAATACGCAGCAAGGGAGGGAGAAACGATGAAAACATCCTATGACGTCGTCATTGTCGGCGCGTCCTCGGCCGGCGCGTATTTCGCGCGCAGGATGGCCGAGCGGGGCTTCTCCGTGCTGATGATCGAAAAAGAGACGCCGGAGACGCTCAGCCGGGAGTATGACGTCTTTCACATGGGCAGGCAGGAGATGGAGCGTTACGGCCTGCCGCAGCCGCAGCCGGGCGACGGCGTTTACTGCTTCGCTTTCACGGACGACACGCAGTTTTCGCCCTACGGGCAGCACCCGAAGCCGGGCAAGACGGACGTGATCGGCATGCATAAAAACGGCTATATGCTGCGCATGGACGCCTAGGCGCAGGCGGCCGGGGCGGAGATTCTCTACGGCGCCTGCTATGAAACCGCGCTCTATACGGACGGCCGGATCTCCGGCGTACGTTTCACACTGGACGGGGAAGCCGTCGCGGTCGGCTGCCGTCTGCTCGCGGACTGCTCCGGCAAGCAGGCCGTCGTGCGCCGGTCACTGCCGGCGGATTACGGCATCGAGCAGTTTGCGCTCACGGCGCGGGACGTCTTTTTTGTCAAGCTCCGCTACATCAAGTTTGAGGAACCGATGGAGCGCTGGCTCAAATCGCAGTTCTATCTGTTTTATAAAATCTGGATCGCGCCGTCGGATGATTCGGCGGACGCCATCCTCGGGGTCGGCTCGAGCTGCGGCTTCGACGTCGGTGAAAAATTCTATCAGCTTTTCTGCAAAAACGTCAGAACGCCGCCCTATCGCGTGGTGCGGGAGGAGCTGGGCACAACGCCCTATCACCGGGCGCTGCATTCCTTCGTTGCGGACGGCTTCATCGCCATGGGCGACGCGGCCTGCCTGACCAAACCCAACAACGGCGAGGGCACGACGGCGGCGCTCGCGCTCGAGGAGATCGCGGCCGAGGTCGCTGCCGAAGCGATGCGGGGCGGCGCTTATCCCACGCGCGCGGCGCTCTGGCCGATCAACAAGCGCTACAACGACGGGCAGGGCAAGGAATTCACCTTCGTGCTGGCCGTCTTCGCGCGGGCGGTCGCCCACTCGATCCGGATGAACGATTTTCTTTTTGCGCACGACGCGATCTTCAGCAAAAAGATCATCGGCGCGGTCGGCGGCAGCTCCGGCATCGGACCGGGCGAGATCGCAAAGGCGATCTTCTTCATCCTCTACGGCATGGCAACGGGCAACATCAAGCCGAAGGAGATCGGCGGCATGCTTGCCGGCGGCGTCAGGGGTCTGCGGATCCTGCTGCATTACGCGCGCTACCCCGCCGCGCCCGCCGGCTTCCCCGCCTGGGTCAAAAAAGCCGATCGCCTGTGGGACTCCGTCGGCCGGATGGCGGATTATCAGATCGAGATCTGAAACAAAGAAACAGAAAAAAGGACGAGGCAAACGCTGCTTCGTCCTTTTATTATTTATGCAAACTACAAGCGGGCAGGTAGGGAGC
>JAFWCS010000220.1 GCA_017534365.1 Clostridia bacterium
ACACCTGCAAAAAGATGGTGCTCGACGATCTCAAGACCATGCACAACCCCGCCTCCAACGTCGTCAATGAGTGGAGCGTCTATTACTTCCCCCATGTCTTCTCCGCGGACTATGCCAACGGCTGGTATGAGAAGGTCGAGGCCATGCAGGGCAAGTATGACACCTACTATGCCGGCGAGATCATGAGCTTCGGCGATATGGATGAGACCGCCGAGTATTCCCGCGAGCTGGTTGAGCGCTTCTTCTAAGTTGAATCCACCGCAAAGAGGGGCAATCCGTTGCCCCTCTTTTTAGCAGAACCGCAATTTTCAGGGCGCGTGCTCTGATATCATTCGAGCTGCCTACGGGCGGCTCCGAGAGGACTGGATCTATGAAATTTTATAAGGACCATTATGACGTGATCGTCATCGGCGGCGCGCTCGCCGGTCTCTCCTCCGCGCTGATGCTGGCGGATAAGGGCAAGGACGTGCTCGTGCTCGAGCGCCACAACCTGCCCGGCGGCATCGCTTCGAGCTTCGTGCGCGGCGGCATCGAGATCGAGGCCGCGCTGCATGAGATGATGAGCATCGGCGAAAAAAACAACCGCCTGAAGGTCGGCAAATTCTTTGACGATATGGGCGTGGATATCGAGTGGCTCAAGGTGCCGGAGGCTTATCACGCCTCGCTCCCCGGCATTGAGGTCACGCTCCATCCCGGCCTCGAAACCTTCGCGAAGGAAGTTGACGCGGCCGTGCCCGGCACGTACGACAAAGTGCTCCGGCTGCTGAATCTCTGCAATTCCGTGTTTGACAGTGTCAACGAGCTTTCCATCCATCCGATGAGCAAGGCCAAGATGCTCCTCAAGCATGAGGCGTTCGTCAAGACCGCCGGCTACAATACGCAGGAGGTCATCGACAGCTTCGATCTGCCCAAAAAGGCGCAGGATCTGCTGGCCCCTTACTGGATCTACGTCGGCAGCGGCTTTTCCGATCTGCCGTTCACGATCTATTCCGTGCTGATGGCCGATTACGTCGGCTACGGCTCCTACATTCCGAGAAAGTTCAGCCACGAAATGTCGCTGAAAATGGCGGAGCGCGCCGAAGCGATGGGCGTGCAGATCGAATACCGCCAGCACGTGGAGAAGATCCTTGTCAGGGACGGCAAGGCATACGGTGTGCGCACCGCGCGCGGCGACGAGATCTATGCCGATTACGTGATCTCCTCCTCCTATCCGAACAAAGTCTATACCTCCATGATCGAGCCGGCGTCCGAGGTGCCGGCGGGCGCGATCAAGATGGTCAACGGCCGCCGTCTGAGCCTGACGGCCTTTTCCGTGATCATGATCCTCGACGATACCGCGGAGCATCTCGGCATCAAGGATTACAGCGAGTTCCGCGGCGATACGATGGATACCGACGCGCTTTATAAAGACCTTGCGGGGCTCGGGCCTTATCGCTATCTGACCTGCATCTGCCACAATCTCGGCAACGACACCGCGACGCCGCCGGGCACCTGCTCCTATTCGATCACGACTCTGCCGCGCGTGGACGGCTGGAAAACCGTCAAGGCGGAGGACTATGACAAGGTCAAGCATCAGGTCGCTAAGCAGATGATCGACGACATGTCCGCCTATCTCGGCGTGAACCTGCTCGATCACATTCTGGAAATCGTCATCGAAACGCCCATGACCGTCAACCGCTACACCAACGCCTGGAACGGCTGCATCTACGGCTATGCGCACACGATGGAGGATCATATCATTGCAAGGCTGCAGACCGCCGAGGCCGAAAGCTTCATCAAACATCTGGAATTCTCCGGCGCGCACGCGATCTCGGGCGACGGTATGGGCCCGGCCGTGACCAACGGCAGAAAGGCCGCGAAGAATGTGCTGGATACCATGGCGGCAGAGGAGGCGAGCAAATGAAGATCAAAGGCTTTTTGAAGGACGTCACCGGCGCTTCCCGTGTGACCAAGGCGCGCCTGAGCGCGTTTGCAAACGCATCCGCCAAACCTGAGGCGACTGATCCGATCGCCGACGTTGTGAAGGAATGGCACCCCGGCCGACTCCAGCTGGTCGTGACCGACGTGCGCGAGGCGAGCAAGACCGCCAGGACCGTGCGCTTTGCGCGGGCGGACGGCGGCAAACTGCCGTTTTTCTACGCCGGGCAGTTCATGGTGCTGGATTTTGAGATCGACGGCGCCGTCATTTCCCGCCCCTATTCCATCAGCTCCGCTCCGTATCAGGCACGGCAGGAGAACGGCTTCGTGGAGATCACCGTGCGCCGTTCCCGCGGCGACGGCTTCATCGCGGATTATATCAACGACAGCGTCAAGGTCGGCGACAGCTTCACGGCGCTGGTCGGCTGCGGCCAATTCTATTATGAGCCGCTGCGCGACGCAAAGCACGTCGTGGCGCTGGCAGGCGGCGTGGGCATCACGCCCTTCGCCTCCATGGCCAAGGAGATCGCCGGCGGCGCGCTGGACTGTGATCTGACGATCCTCTACGGCTCCGTGTCTGCCGACGACATTATCATGAAGGAAGAGCTGGAAGCGCTCAAGAGCGAGAAGGTGCACGTGGTGCACGTGCTCTCCGGCGACGATCCGGCCTGGCAGGGCGAGAAGGGCTTCCTGACCGCCGAGCTGATCAAAAAATATTCCGCGCCGGATACGACCTATTTCATCTGCGGTCCGCAGGTGATGTACACCTTCCTGCGCGGCGAGCTGAAAAAGCTGGACGCGCCGCAGCGCCGCATCCGCTTCGAAGTCTTCGGCCAGGCGAAGGATATCACGACCTTCCCGGGCTATCCGACCGAATTAAAAGACAAAACGTTTCAGCTGACCGTGCGCCGCGGCGTTCATGAGGACGTGATCCCCGCCAAGGCGACGGAGAGCCTGGTCGTGGCGCTCGAGCGCGCGGGCATCCGCATTGAAACGGCATGCCGCAGCGGCGAATGCGGCTTCTGCCGCACGAAGGTGCTCGCCGGCAGCGTCTATATCTGCCCCGAAAACGACGGGCGCCGCGCGGCGGACAGGGACTTCAACTACGTCCATGCCTGCGCCGCCTATCCGACGAGCGACGTGAAGATCAAGATCCCGATCGAATAAGAGGTGTTACCGTATGGTGAAAGAAGTCAACCCCAAGATCCATGTCAATGAACTGGATTATCCCGTGGACGCGCATCACTGCGACGATCCGGAAAAGGCGTAGCTCGTCAAAAAGCTCGCGGTGCTGATCACCGACTCGATTCCCCGCAAGCTGCCCGGCGGGATGAAGGAAAACCACATGGATTTCTGGATTCTCGACCGCCTGCTGACCAAGGATGAGGTCAAATTCATGCTCAGCTTCAAGGAACGCCGCGTCGGTCTGACGACGCCGGAGCTCGCCGCGCGCAACAACATGAGCGAGGAAGAAGCGCAGAAGGTGATCGACCACCTGCTGTGGATCGGCATCATCGAGCAGAACCGCGACAACGCCGATCAGCATATTCAATACTGGATCCCGAAGTGGGTCGTCGGCTCGGGCGAATACATGGTCGAGCATCCGACGCTCTGCGACACGAATCCCGAGGTCGCCACGATGTTCAATTTGGCGCCGCAGGAGCCGCTGGAGCTTGCGGCCAAGCTTGTGCCGCCGGGCGGCGCGGGCATCGGCATGCACGTCATCCCGGTTGAGAAGGCGATCGATCCCAAGATCAAGAGCGTCAGCGTGGAGCATCTCTCCCACTGGCTGAATAAGAACGATAAATTCTGCAAGATGGTCTGCGCCTGCCGCAAGGCGCAGCGCGTGCGCGGCGAAGGCGTGGGCGATATCGAGGGCAAGATGTGCATCGGCGTGGGCGACATTGCGGAGTTCCTCGTCGAGAGCGGCAAGGACGCCGAATATATCACCCGCGAGGAGGCGCTGGAGATCATCGAGCGCGGCGAGCGCAAGGGCTACGTGCACCAGATCACGAATCTGGACGGCCCGAACCGCATCGTCGGCATCTGCAACTGCTCGGCCGGCAGCTGCTACGGCCTGCGCACGAGTCAGCTGTTCAACACGCCGAATATGTCCCGCTCCGCTTACCGCGCGCACGTGGATACCGAAAAGTGCGTGGCCTGCGGCAAATGCGTGGAGGTCTGCCCGGCGGGTGCGGCCAAGCTCGGCCAGAAGCTCTGCCGCAAGGACGGCTCCAAGGTGAAATATCCCGTGCATGATCTGCCGGACGATCACGTCTGGGGCGAGGATCGCTGGGACCGCGATTACCGCGACAATAATAAGATCAACTGCTACGAAAGCGGCACCTCTCCCTGCAAGACCGCCTGCCCGGCGCATATCGCCGTGCAGGGCTACGTCAAGATGGCGGGGGAGGGGCGTTATGAAGACGCCGTGCGCCTGATCCGGCAGGATAACCCCTTCCCGGCGGTCTGCGGAGCGGTCTGCAACCGCCGCTGCGAGGACGCCTGCACCCGCGGCAAGCTCGATCAGCCGGTGGCGATCGACGAGATCAAGAAGTTCCTTGCCCAGTGGGAGCTGGCGCATCCGATGGATTACAAGGTCCGCAGCGAAAACGGCGAGGGCGACCAGTGGAGCGATCATAAGATCGCCGTCATCGGCGCCGGCCCGGCCGGTCTGACTGCGGCGTGGTATCTGCGCACGGAAGGCTATCCCGTGACGGTGTTCGAAAAAGAGCAGCGCCCCGGCGGTATGCTCATGAACGGCATTCCGAATTTCCGCCTGGAAAAATCCGTGCTGCAAAAAGAGATCGAGATCATCGAAGCCATGGGCGCCGAGATCCGCTGCGGCGTTGAGGTCGGCAAGGACGTCACGCTCGATCAGCTGCGCGCCGAGGGCTATAAGGGCTTCTTCGTCGCGATCGGCCTGCAGGGCGGCCGCATGGCGGGCGTGCCCGGCGAGGACGCCGCGGGCGTGCAGTCCGGCGTCGCGTTCCTCAAGGACGTCAATCTCGGCGGCAAAACGGCGCTGGAGGGCGACGTCGTCGTCATCGGCGGCGGCAACGTGGCTGCGGACGTGGCGCGCACGGCGCTGCGCTGCACCAAGGGCAAGGTGACGATGCTCTGCCTCGAGCAGCGGGAGGAAATGCCTGCCGCGAAGGATGAGGTGGCCGAGATCCTCGAGGAAAAGATCGAGATCAAAAACGGCTGGGGTCCGAAAGAGGTGCTGGTCAAGGACGGCAAGGTCACCGGCGTCGTCTTTAAGAAATGCACCCGCGTGTTCGACGAGAACCGCCGTTTTGCCCCGCAGTATGATGAGAACGACACGATCACCGTGCCCTGCGAAAACGTGCTGATGGCCATCGGCCAGAGCGCCGAATGGGGCGACCTGCTCAAGGGCAGCAAGGTGAAGATCCGCCCGAACGGCACCGCCGAGGCGGATCCCGTGACGCTCCAGACCGCAGAGCCGGATATTTTCGTGGGCGGCGACATCTTCCACGGCGCGCGGTTCGCGATCGACGCGATCGCAGACGGCCGCGAGGGCATGGTTTCGATCAACCGCTTCGTGCATCCCGGCCAGTCGCTGACCATCGGCAGGGACCTGCGCAACTTCATCGAGCTGGATAAGGACGATCTTCGCATCGAATCCTATGACAACGCCCCACGTCAGGCGCCCGGCCTCAAGGGCGGCGATCCGCGCGGCACGTTCAGCGATCTGCGCCTGCCGCTGACGGAGGAGCAGGTGAAGAAGGAAGCGTCCCGCTGCCTGAAATGCGGCGCGACGACGGTCGATTTCAATATGTGCATCGGCTGCGGACTTTGCACCACGCGCTGCGAATTCGACGCGATCCATCTGACCCGCGATCTGCCCGCCTGCAGCGAAATGCACACGGCGGAGGAAATGATGAAGCTCGTCGGCCCCTATGCGCTCAAGCGCATGGGCAAGATCATCAAGCGCAAGATCACCGGCAAGGGCGACTATCCCTCTGAACAATAAACAGGATTAAAAAAGAAGTCGGGCAGCCGTTGATCGGCTGCCCGACGTGGTTTATTCAGAAAGTGTTACGCTTCGGCTTCTCTGCCGCCGCGGAAATAGCTGATAAACGTGACGATCATCTGGAAGAATGCAACGAACAGCTGCACGAACATTTCCAGAATGCCGCTGCCTTCCTCTGCCGGCGGATCGTCCGGGTCCGGCGTCTCCGGCACTGCGGGCGCGGCGTTGACCTGGATCGTGACGCTGTCCGTGAAGGTCCGGACCTCGGGCGCGGCGTCTGCGGACGCGGCCGGCAGGGTCACGGAGCGCGTGGCCGTCACAGTCGCGCTGCCCTGCGCAAGCGCGGTGAGAATGCCCGATTCATTCACGGAGAGCACCTCCGGCGCGGAGGAGACGTAGGTGACGCCGCCGTCCGTTCCGCCAAGGGCGGAAACGTCGCCGTGTGCGGTCAGCTGCGCCGTTTCACCGACCGTCATGGTCAGTTTGTCAGTCGTCAGCTGCAGATAGACCGGCTCCGCCGGCGCGTTCTGCTTGATATAGTAGAAGCTCT
>JAFWCS010000221.1 GCA_017534365.1 Clostridia bacterium
CTTCCACGTCGAGGCTGTAAAGCAGCGCCTCCTTGCCTTCCTCCCTGCCCTTGAGCAGGAGCGGCGCGTCGGCGCCGTAGCGGATCCGCAGGAACAGCAGCGAGGCCGCCCAGGCAACCAGCGCAGCGGCCGCGATGCCGGCGAACAGGCCGTAAATACCGAAGCGGAAGCCCAGCACGGCAGCCAGCGGGACAGTGAACAGGATGTCCCTGACCGCGCTGATCAGAACACCGAGCGCGATGCGGTCCAGCAGCAGATAATAGGAGGTGGAAAGATACAGCAGACTGACAAAAACCGAACCCAGTGAAAGGATCCGCAGCCCGATCACGGCCTGCGCGGCGATCGCGATGTCGCCGATGCCGAGCAGCACGGGCACGGCGGGCGCGATCATCTGCATGAATACCGTCAGGACAAGGCCCTCCACGATCGCGGTCTTCTGCGCCCGCGAATAAATGCTGCGGATGCCCGGGAAACAGTTTTCGCCGAGATAGACGCTGATGATCGGCGTGATCGCTTCACCGATGCCGTCAAACACCAGCTGGAGTTCGCGGCAGAGCGTCACGACCGAAACAAGGATCAGATACTGCGGCCCGAAGCGGGTGGAAACGAACCAGTTCAGTGCGGCGTTGCCGGCGCCGAGATAGAGATAGGTGCTCGCGTCGATGGCGCTGTAGCGCACGATGCTCACAAGCAGCTTGCCGGAAAAGCAGAGATTCAGCCGCAGGGAATTGTTCTTGCGCAGCAGATGCGTGAAAAGCACCGCAAGCGAGAGAAACGTAAACAGGCAGGAGGCCAGGCCGATGCCCGCAATGCCCATAATGCGCACGAGCACGAAGGAGGCGACCAGATTGCCGATGCCCTGCACGAGATTCGCCGCAACGGAAACGGCCTCGTCTCCGTCGTTGTAGACCATTTCTGCCATGAGCATATCGAGCGGCAGGAGCAGCATCGTGAACCGCATCCAATGGAGATAACCGCGCGCCTGCGCCAGCACCGACGCCGACGGGTGGAAGGCCTCCAGAAAGCGGCCGCCGAAGAAGCTCGCGAAGGAGAACAGCAGCAGGCCGATCACGATCGAAAGCAGCAGCCCGACGCCGAACACCCGGTCGGCTTCCTTCTTGCGGAAGCTTCCCATTTCAAGGGAGAACCGGATCGGCACGCCAAGCGAAAACACGGAGCCGAAAAACGCGGCGACCGAATACAGCGGCGTGACCAGCGTGACCCCCGCGGCGCCCTCCGATCCGACGAACAGACCGGCAATAATGGAATCCGAAACCAGCAGAACGGAGACGACCATCATCGTCAGGGTCCCGCCGAGGAGCATGGAATCATATTTTTTGACCATCAGCGGCCGCCCGTGTTTTATTTTCTTTTGCTTTTCTTTCATTTTCTCACCGTCTGTCCTGGAATAGAATATCAATCAAGCGATCATTGCCTATTATTATGATTATTTTACCATATCTGCGCCCGGTTTTCAATCATTCTGCATAAAAAAACGGCGCGCGCGGCCCGTTTTTTCCTGCAAACGTCAAACGGCCGCCCCGCATCGGGACGGCCGTTCTCTTTTTCTTCTGCAGCCGGGTCTCAGCCCAGCGTTTCCCATGCCTGCGCCAGCTTTTCGATGATCGGCAGGTTCTGCGGGCACGCCGCTTCGCAGGCGCCGCAGCCGATGCAGCGGTCCGCGCCGCTGCCGTTCTCCTTAATCCGTTTCAGGCCCCAGTCCTTTGCGGGGTCGGTATCATAAAGCGAAATGTTGTTCCATGCGGAGAAGATGCCCGCGATATTCACCTCGTTCGGGCAGGGCATGCAGTATTTGCAGCCGGTGCAGCCGATCTGCGTGCGGTCGAGATAGGCCTGCCGCACATCGTCGATCAGCTGCAGCTCCCGCGCATCCATGACGCCCGCTTCCACGGTGTCGATTGTA
>JAFWCS010000222.1 GCA_017534365.1 Clostridia bacterium
CGAGCATACGCAGCTCCTTGAACAGCAGTTTGAAATCCGTATTGGCGATATACGTGCCGAAAATCAGCATCGCCAGCGGCGTATTCAGCGCCGCGATATAGCTCACGGGCGCGGTCACGATCTGCGGCAGCGCCGGGGAGAGCAGATAGATCGGCAGGCCCACCGCAACGGAGAGCACACCGGGATTGAGCACGAGTTTTTTGGGATCGAATTTTGCGGCCTCCGGTTTGCCCAGATTCATCAGATAGACGCCGTGGGTAAACGTGAACACCTGAAAGGCGATGATGACGGCCGAGCAATAGATCACGCCCTCCTCGCCGGCAACGGCTTCGGTCAGCGGCAGGCCCATATAGCCGCAGTTGCCGTAGGCGCTGGCGTATTTGAAGATGCAGGCGCGGTCCGCCGGGCATTGATAGCGGAAGGCGACCGTGGAGATCAGAGCGGCGACCGCGTGCAGCGCGAAGCCGCAGCCGAGCGCGATGAACAGCCGCTTCGCCGTTTCGGGCGAATAGCTCAGATTGAAAAAGCTCTCCAGGATCTTCGCCGGAGTCACAACATAGAAAACCAGGTCGGTGCAGCGGCGGGCCGTCGGTTCGGTGAAAACCTTGCATTTGTCGGCAAGGAATCCGACCGCGACGATCAGATAGAGAATCAGCACCTGCCGCCCCGCGATCCCGACATTTTGCAGAAACATGAAAGATCAGTCCTTTGCGGCTTCGTCCGTCTCCGGCGCAACGGGAATCACGGTCGGCTTGTCCTGCGCCTCGGGGATCAGCCGGGAGGCGGCGACCGCCAGCGCAAAGAGCGCGAGCGCCAGGTCGCAATATTCCAGCGTGGAATAGGCATAGATCACGTCCGCGCGGCCGATGGCGATCATGATCGCGCGCGGAAGGAAGCAGAGCAGCCCGAACAGGGCGGCGGGCAGGCCGTAGCCCGCAAGCTTCCACGGGATCTTTTTATCGCCGACCTGCGCCTCGCACTGCGCAAGCGCCATAAAGAACAGGATCTGGAAGATCAGCATCAGCATTTCCAGCAGCAGATCGGACACGCGAATGTAGCTGATCGTGCGCGTGAAGCGGAAGATCATACGGAAGATTGACCAAAGCACCGGCGTGAGCGTAAGCAGACGATAGAAGGTGCCGCCGAGCTTGCGCCCGCTGAGCATCGAAACGCCCATCAGCAGCAGGAACAGCGCGGAAAGCACGCCGAACACACCCTCGAGCAGGATCACGCGGGCCGCCGCGGCGGTCAGTTCCCCTTGCCCGGGCAGAGAGAACGGCAGACCGAGACTGAAATTGGCGTTGACGCACAGCAGCGCGTCATACAGCACGGCCGCCGCAGCCGGCAGCGCAAGCAGACCCGCCGCGATCTGGCGGCCGCCGTCTTTCAGATAGCCGACCTTGCTGCGGCGCGTGAGGCCGAGGATCACGCAGAGCGCCACGGCGGCAGTCAGCACGCCGAACAGCGCGAAAATGCTCCAGTGCAGCCCCGTATAGAAGCCGGTGCCTTTTTCGATGACGTTCAGGTATTGCAGCACCCGCAGCGGAAGCGCGGCGATTACAGCCGCGATGAAGACGATCCAAAGACCGCCGAGTCCGGTTTTTTCAGTTGCGTTTTTCATAGTCGTTCCTCTTTTATCTGTCTTGTAGTTTCAAATATTCGTGATGGCCGTTGACGCTCTTATAAGCCGGCCGGATGATCTTGTTGCAGGTGAGCAGCTCTTCGATTCTGTGCGCCGACCAGCCCGCCACGCGCGCGGCGGTGAAGATCGGGGTAAAGAGATCGTCCGGGATCTGCAGCATCTTATAAATCAGGCCCGAATAGAGATCCACGTTTGCGCAGATCGGCTTCGTGATCCCCTTTTCGGCGGCAAACACCTGCGGCGTCATCTGCTCGATGTTGCGCAGCAGGCGGTATTCCGGCTCAAAGTCCGTGCCGACGGCGAATTCCTCCGCCTTGGCCCGCAGGATCGACGCGCGCGGATCAGAGAGCGTGTAGACCGCGTGGCCCATGCCGTAGATCAGGCCGGAGCCGTCGCCCAGCTCGCGGCGCATGACCTTGACCAGCGCATCCGCGACCTGCCCCGGATCCGTCATATCTTTGACGTCCGCCTTGATGCTCTCCACCATGTCGCAGACCTTTTTGTTCGCGCCGCCGTGGCGCGGGCCCTTCAGCGCGCCGATGCCCGCCGCGATCGCGGCATAGGTGTCCGTGCCGCTGGAGGTGAGCACGCGCGTGGCGAAGGTGGAATTGTTGCCGCCGCCGTGCTCCGCGTGGATCATCAGGCAGGTATCCAGCAGCTTCGCTTCGCGGTCGGTGAAGCTTTTGTCCGCGCGGATGGAGCGCAGAATGGTCTCGGCCGTGCGGAATTCGGGCTTGATCTGGTGGATATACATGCTCTTGTGATAGTAGTGACGGCGCTTGACCTGATAGGCGTAGGCCATGATCACCGGCAGCTTCGCCATCAGACCGATGCTCTGACGCAGCACGTTCTCCAGCGAGGTGTCGTCCGGATTCGGATCATAGGAATACAGCGAGAGGATGGAGCGCGAGAGCTTGTTCATGATGTCCGGCGAAGGGGCCTTCATGATCATATCCTCGATGAAATCCTCCGGCAGCTCCCGGTTGCGGCCGAGCAGCCCGCAGAAGAACTCCAGCTGCTCCTGCGTGGGCAGCGTGCCGAAGAGCAGCAGCCACGCGACTTCCTCGAAGCCGAAGCGGTCCTCCGCGTTGCAGCCGGCAACGATGTCCGTCATGCTGTAGCCGCGGTAATAGAGATTGCCCTCACGGGGGATCAGCTCGCCGTCTTCAATATAATAGCCGTCCACGGAACACACGCGGGTCACGCCCGCCATCACGCCCGTGCCGTCGGCATTGCGCAGGCCGCGCTTGACGTTGAATCGATCATAGCTCCCCTGCTCGATCTGGTTATATTTCTGGATCGTATCGCATAAAGTTTGAATATCATTCTGAGAAATGTTTGCACGAATCTCCGACATTTCTGCGCCTCACTTTCCCGCGCGTCCGCGCGCGCCTGTGCGCCGCCGCCGTTCCGGGGTCTGCGGCAAACGCATTCGATAGATAAAATATTATACAACATCATAATTATGTTCGTCAAGTGGAATTTATGAATTTCAGAAAGGACGTGCCGTCTGTGCGAATCCGCCTGTGTTTTTGCCTGCTGCTCCTGCTCGGTCTGCTGCTCTGTCCGCTTGCCGCGCTGCGTGCCGCCCCGGCGCGCACCCCCGCGCCCGCAGGCGTTTCCGCCGCGCGCCGGCAGCCTGC
>JAFWCS010000223.1 GCA_017534365.1 Clostridia bacterium
ACAGACGTAAGGAAATGCTGCAGGATATTGCGATCCTCACCGGCGGTACCGTCATCACCTCCGACCTCGGTCTGGAGCTGAAGGATACCCAGCTCGCCCAGCTCGGCAAGGCGCGTCAGGTCAAGATCTCCAAGGAGAACACGATCATCGTCGACGGCGCGGGCGACAAGGCGGATATCGCCTCCCGCGTGGCGCAGATCAAGATGCAGATCGAAAACACGACCTCCGATTTCGATCGCGAAAAGCTGCAGGAGCGTCTGGCGAAGCTTGCGGGCGGCGTGGCCGTCATCAAGGTCGGCGCTGCGACCGAGACCGAAATGAAAGAGAAGAAGCTGCGCATCGAGGACGCGCTGGCCGCAACGAAGGCCGCCGTTGAGGAAGGCTGCGTTGCCGGCGGCGGCGTGGCGCTGCTCAACGCCGTGGCGTGCGTGGACGCGATGATCGCGGCATGCGAAGACGCCGACGAAAAGACCGGCATCAAGATCGTGCGCAAGGCACTCGAGGAGCCCGTGCGTCAGATCGCCGCGAACGCGGGTCTGGAAGGCTCCGTGATCGTCAACGCGATCCTTGCCTCCGGCAAAAACGGCTACGGCTACGACTTTGCGAAGGACGCTTACTGCGACATGACCGAAGCCGGCATCCTCGATCCCACCAAGGTGACCCGTTCCGCGCTGCAGAACGCGGCCTCCGTGGCGGCGATGGTGCTCACGACCGAGAGCCTTGTGACCGACAAGCCCGATCCGGCGGCGGACGCGGCTGCAAACGCAGCGGCGATGGCGGCCCAGGGCGGCGGCATGTATTAATCGCATTTCACATTCTCAAGCGCGCTGCGGGCTCCATCCTGCAGCGCGCTTTTTCAATGCGGAAGGTGGAAGGCGAAATGCGGAACTACCATCCTCCGGCAACACGCCGCAGGGAACGCATACATGCGTTCCGCTGCGATTGATTCCGCACAGCGTTTCCCGGACTTGCACACTTCATACTTCATTATTCACAATTCCTCCGGCTTCCTTCATTGACAGGCGGCGGTTCGGCTGGTATAATGGAACCGGATCAATCCAGGAAACGGAGCTGAGGGTATGACGAAGGAAGAGAGAAAGCAGTATTCCAAAGAATTCGGCAAGCACACGCTGGATGATGCCGCGCGGGCGAAGGCGGAAGGATCGTTTATCGACCTGCCGAGCGGCAACACGCATTATGAGCTGCGCGGCGACGGGGAGCTCTGCGTGCTTGTCCACGGCTACGCCGTGCCGTATTTCCTCTATGACAAGGTGGCAAACGCGCTGGCGGCAAACGGCTATCGCGTCCTGCGCTACGATCTGCTCGGGCGCGGGCTCTCCGCGCGCGTGCGCGGCCGCTACACACCGGAGCGCTTCGCAAAGCAGCTGGAGGAATTGCTCGACGCACTGGGCGTCGATGAACCGATCAATCTGTTCGCGACCTCGATGGGCGGCCCGGTCGTCACGGCCTTCTGCGCCGCGCATCCGGAAAAAGTCAAGCGCCTCATCTTTTATGCGCCCGCCGGCATGGATACGTTCAAGCCGCCGTTTTATATGTATCTGACCGCCTGCCCGGTGATCGGCGACATACTGTTTGCCGTCTGCGGCGACAAGATCCTCTTCAAAAACTGCGCGCGCGAGCTGCTGCATTCACCGGACGAGGCCGACGCTTATCTTGCAAAGCTCGCCGTTTCCCTCAACTACAAAGGCTTCACCCGCTGCGCGCTCTCCAGCCTGCGCCACACGATCCTCAGGACAAAAAAAGCCACCGGCTATTTCCGGCAGGCGGCAGCGTGCGGCATTCCGACCCTCTGCCTCTGGGGCAAGGACGATATCACGATGCCGTTCTATATGGCCGACCGGTTCAGAGAGATCCTGCCGGCGGCGGAGTTCCATGCGCTTGACGGCTCCGGGCATATTTTTATCTATGATGAGATCGAAAAGGCCATGCAATACACCCTCCCCTTTTTGTCCGAATAAAACAGCGGCGCCGGCGTCCCTGGCAGGGACTGCCGGCGTCTTGATTTTACAAAAGCACGCTGCGGACCCGGGTCCGCAGCGCGCGTTCATTTCAGTTCGGATTCAGGCCAGACGAGTGATGTACTGGCAGTAGACGTAAAGATTCTGGATCTTTTTGGCCTCGGTGTTGTATTTCGTTTCGATCACGGGCTGCGATTCAGAGAAGGTCGCAAGCACTTTGAACACGATCGCATCCTGCCCGGCGCGCATATCCGTGATATTCTTGAAGGGATAATGCCGGCCGTTCACACCCAGATAATCAAACACGATCTGCTCCAGCGGATCGCCGGAGAAGCAGCGCAGCACCTCTGACTCGTCATACATTTCGACGATGGCCTTGGCCTCCACAAACGACAGGGAGCTGATCTTGAATTCACCGTCATTGAGCACGGTGCTCATGGATGCATTATCTAAGAGCAGCAGCGGAAGTTGAGATTTTTCCATGGAACTGCCTCCTTTCAGCGTTTCAATACCTCCATTTTATTATCTATGATTTCCCGGTCGTTGTCAATAGGTTTTTCGGATATTTTCGCTTTTTTGTCCCGGAACGGCGGCACATAGAAATAGGGGCAGCCTAGCGGCTGCCCCTGAAATGCGATGGATGAAATTACTCTTCGATGTCAATAACGACGCCGGAGCCGACGGTTCTGCCGCCTTCACGGATAGCGAAGCGAAGACCCTTTTCAATGGCGATCGGGGTGATCAGCTCAACCTTCATGTCGACGTTGTCGCCGGGCATGCACATCTCGGTGCCTTCGGGCAGGGTGATGACGCCGGTCACGTCGGTGGTGCGGAAATAGAACTGC
>JAFWCS010000224.1 GCA_017534365.1 Clostridia bacterium
CGCTCGTGCTCTCGCATCTTCATTACGACCACACGAGCGACCTGCTCCCGCTGCGCTACCGGCTGGAGGAGCTGGATCACACGCTGACCGTCTTCGCGCCGGCGGACGATTCGCCCTGGCGCCGTCTGCTGTTTGATCACCCGCTGCTGCGCGCCGTGCCGGTCCGGGACGGCAGCACTGTGGCGGTCGGCGGGCTGACGCTGCGGTTCTTTGCCATGCGTCACACCGTCCCCTGCCTCGCCGTGCGGATCGAAGGGCGCCGGACGCTGGTCTATTCCGGCGACACGATGATGAACGACAACCTGCCGCGCGCCGCCGCCGGCGCGGATCTTCTGCTGGCGGACTGCGCCAAACCGGCCGGCTTCCGCGGCCCGCACATGACCGCCCCGGAGGCGATCAAATTGCAGGAAAAATTGCAAATTCCCATTTTAGCCACGCACCTCAGCCCCGATTACGACCCGGCGCCCGCCTTCGCGGACTGCCCCGGGATCGCCGTAGCGGAGGAGCTGAATACATATGAAATATAAGGAGGGCCTATGTCAGTTTACACTTCGGCCATCATCGGCCACGCAACGCTCGACACCAACACCGATCATCTGGGCAACACCGTTCAGATCGTCGGCGGCGCGGTGATTTATTCCTCCGCATCCGCGCACGCGCTCGGCCACCGGGTCGCCGCCGTGACCAAGATTGCGCCCAAGGACGCCGACCGCCTGCAGCAGTTCACGATCCCGAAGGAGGATATCTTCTGCCTGCCTTGCGTGCACTCGATGGACCTGGTCAACATTTATCACACCCCGGACAAGGAGCGCCGCACCTGCGCCTGCCGCTCCAAGGGCGACCCCTTCACCGCCGCGGAGCTCCCCGACCTTGACGCGCAGATCTATCATCTGGCCGGACTGGTCTACGGCGATTTCAACGCGGAGATCATCACGTCGCTGGCCAAGAAAGCCGCTGTGGCGCTGGACGTGCAGGCCTGCCTGCGCCACGTTGCCGAAGACGGCTCGATGTTCTTCGCCGACTGGAGCGAAAAGCTGACCTGCCTGCCCTACATCACCTATCTGAAGACCGACGCGGCCGAGGCGGAGATCCTGACCGGCACGGACGATCGCCGTCTGGCAGCAAAACAGCTCTATGCCTGGGGCGCGAAAGAAATCCTCATCACCCACAACACCGAGGTACTCGCCTACGACGGCAAGGACTTCTATACCTGCCCGATCCGCGCGCGCAATCTGAGCGGGCGCACCGGCCGGGGCGACACGACCTTCGCCGCCTATATCAACGAGCGGCTGACCCGCAGCATCCCGGAAGCGCTGCTGACCGCGACGGCCACCGTTTCACTGAAAATGGAAACGCCCGGTCCCTTCAGAGGCACGCGCGCCGACGTGGAGGCCTATATCGACGCATTCTACGGCGACGTGCGGTGATTTGTAAAAATGCAATTTATCCTGCATTTTGGCATAATCCGATCCGTTTTGCGCCGACCAGCGCCGATGCTTCACAGATTCTTTTCCGAACGTTCAAAGTGCATTCACACCCATTTCACAAATGCGGCCTATGATATAGGTGCATCAGGCGGGAGCCGCAACCCGCCGCGTGCTGCTCATTTTTGAGCATCTCGTTCGGACGGCCCCACCGTCCGGGCGAACCCCTCCTCAATTCAACCCCATGCAGAAAAAGGTGCTGTAACAAGCATCTTTTTTTGCTTTCAGGCTGCGCGCGCGGACTTTGCGTGTCCGAAACCGCAGCGCCCTGCATAGAATGAGAGTGGCGGCGCCTGTTCGCCGCCGAGCGCCGTTCCGGAGCGCCCGCGCAGGGCGCGTTCCGCCGTCTGAAAACCAAGCGGCGGATGCAGCGGGATCCGGGTGAAAAAAGCCAAAAAACGGACGCGAAAAAAAGGGATTGCATATTTTCAAAAAATAGTGTATAATATTTAAAATTAATTTATAATGGGTATATTTCGACTGGGGGATGTCTTTTCATCATGTATGCCTATTTCGATAACAGCGCAACCACTGCGCCCTGCCCGGAAGCGGTCGAGGCGATGCACCGTGCGCTGACTGCGTGCTGGGGCAACCCCTCTTCCCTGCATGGGATCGGCAACGCCGCGCAGGCGCTTCTGGAGGACAGCCGCGCCGCCGTTGCTAAGGCGATCGGCTGCGAGCCCGCGGAGCTGCTCTTCACGAGCGGCGGCACCGAAGGCAACAACCTCGCCGTGCTCGGCGCCGCGCATCAGCTGCGCCGCATGGGCCGGCGCATCGTCTCCACCGAGATCGAGCATGCCAGCGTGGAGGAAGCGCTGCAGCAGCTCGAGGCGGAGGGCTTCGAGGTGATCCGGCTGCATCCGGACCGCAGCGGCCATATCAGTGAACGCGCCATTTATAATGCCGTCGACCGCCAGACGATCCTCGTCACCATGATGCTCGTCAACAACGAGGTCGGCTCGATCCTGCCCGTGGTCGCCGCGAAACGCGCCGTGCTTGCCGCGCGCGCGCCCGCGCTGATCCATTGCGACGCGGTGCAGGCCTTCGGCAAGCTGCCCGTCAGGCCCGCCCGACTGGGCGCCGATCTGATGACAGTCAGCGCGCATAAGATCCACGGCCCCAAGGGCGTCGGCGCGCTTTATATCCGCAAGGGCGTGCGGATCCACCCGCGCGCGTTCGGCGGGGAGCAGGAGCGCAAGCTCCGCCCCGGCACCGAACCGATGCCCGCGATCGCCGGCTTTGCCGCCGCCGCCCGGGCGCTGCCCGAGCCGAATGCGTCGCTGCCGCAGATCACTGCGCTGCGCGATGATTTCTGCGAACGCCTGACCGCGATCGACGGCGCGGTGATCAATTCGCCCGCCGACGGGCTGCCTTATATCGTCAATTTCTCGATCCCGGGCGTCAAATCCGAACCGATGCTCAACTTCCTTTCCGCCAACGGCATTTGCGTCTCCGGCGGTTCCGCCTGCTCCAAGGGCAAAAAGAGCCGCGTGCTTGCAAGACTCGAGCTGCCGCAGCCGCTGATCGACAGCGCCGTGCGCGTCAGCTTTTCACGCAGCACCACACCGCAGGAGATCGACCTGCTTCTGCAGGGGATCGCCGCGGCAAAGGCGGCCATTCGCTCCAAATAAATGACTGAGAAAGCACAGTGTGTCAAATATGAAAGAAGTTTTACTGATCAAAAACGGCGAGCTTGCGCTCAAGGGCATGAACCGCCGCACCTTTGAGGAAATGCTCATCAAGAATATGCGGCGGCGGCTGGAATCGCTCGGCGGCTTCAGCTTCTCCACCGCGCAGTCCACCATCACGGCGGAACCGCTGCAGCCGGACTGCGACCTGGACGAGGCAGTTGAACGGCTGAAAAAAGTCTTCGGCATCGCGGGCTTTTCCCGCGCCGCCGCCGTCGAAAAAGAGATGCCCGCGATCCTGCGCGCCGCTGAAACGTATCTGGAACCCGAGCTGCTGGCCGCCCGCACCTTCAAGGCGGAGGCCAAGCGATCTGATAAACTCTTCCCGCTCAAATCCCCCGAGATCTGCGCCGAGGTCGGCGGTTATCTGCTGCGGAAATACCCGCATCTGACCGTCGACGTCCATGATCCCGATCTGACCGTCACCGTGGAGGTGCGCGATCAATACGCCTTCATTCACGGCAAGCAGATCAAGGGCGCGGGCGGGATGCCCACCGCCTCCGCCGGGCGCGCGGCGCTGCTGATCTCCGGCGGCATCGACAGTCCGGTGGCCGGCTACATGATGGCCAAGCGCGGCCTCGAGCTCGTGGCAGTGCACTTCGCCTCCCCGCCCTACACCAGCGAGCGCGCGGAGCAGAAGGTCTGCGCCCTGCTCAAGCAGGTGGCCAAATACAGCGGGCGCATCGCCCTTTATATTGTACCGTTTACTGAGATCCAGGAGCAGATCAAGGATCACTGCCCCGAGGAGATCTTCACCGTCATCATGCGGCGCATGATGATGCGCATCGCCCAGACGCTGGCTGAGAAGGAGCGCTGCGGCGCGCTGATCACCGGCGAGAGCGTCGGCCAGGTCGCTAGCCAGACTGTGCCCGCACTCGCCTGCACCGACGCGGTCTGCACGATGCCGGTGTTCCGCCCGCTGATCGGGATGGATAAGGACGAGGTCGTGGCGATCTCCCGCCGCATCGAGACCTTCGAGCTCTCCATTCTGCCCTATGAAGACTGCTGCACGGTCTTTACCCCGCGCCATCCGCGCACACGCCCGACGCTCGATTACGTCGCCCGCTGCGAGCAGGCGCTGGAAATCGACGCGCTCGCGCGCAGAGCGATCGAAACCGTTCGCTTCATGCAAATCAAAGCTTACTGAAACGGAGGCCGCTCATGGCGATCTGTGAAATCCTGTCCGTCGGCACGGAGCTGCTGCTCGGCGACATTCTGGATACCAACGCGCAGTTCCTTTCGCAGGAGCTGGCAGCGCGGGGGACCTCCGTGCTGCGCCGCACCACGGTCGGCGACAATGCCGGCCGCCTGCGCGCCGCGCTGCAAACGGCGCTGGAGGCCGCCGATATCGTCCTAATCACCGGCGGACTCGGCCCCACGGCGGACGACATCACGCGGGACGTCGCCTGCAATTGCATGGGCTTCCCGCTGCAGACCGATCCGGCGATCGCGGCCGGACTGCGTGACTTCTTTGCCTCCCGCGGCATGGAGATGCCGGAGGAAAACCTGCGGCAGGCGCAGATTCCGGTCGGCGGCACCGTGTTTCCGAATCCCAACGGCACCGCGCCCGGCCTCGGGCTGAAAAAGGGCGGCAAATGCGTCGTCCTGCTCCCCGGCCCGCCGCGTGAAATGCGGCCGATGTTCCTTGCGAGCGCCGTGCCGTTTCTGAAGGACTACACCGACGGCGTGATCGTTTCCCACACCGTGCGCACCATGGGCATCGGCGAGAGCGCAATGGCGCACACGGTCGCTGATCTGCTCGAATGTGAGAACCCCACCGTTGCCCCCTACGCCAAAACCGGCGAGGCGCTGCTGCGCGTGACCGCCCGGGCAAAGGACGCCGCCGCGGCGCAGGCGCTTTGCGCCCCGGTGCTCGACGAGATCCGCCGCCGGCTGGGCGAGAAAGTCTACGGCCTGGATCTGAACGGCGTGGAGGAAGCCGTGGTCGCGCTGCTCAAGGCGCAGAACAAAACGATCGCCACGGCGGAGAGCTGCACGGCCGGCCTGATCTCCAAGCGCGTCACGGACGTGCCCGGCGCAAGCGCGGTCTTCCAGTTCGGCGCCGTCACCTATTCCAATGAATATAAAGAAAAGATCCTCGGCGTGCGCCGCGAAACGCTGGATCGCTTCGGCGCGGTCAGCGAAGAAACGGCGCGGGAAATGGCCGCGGGCATCCGCCGCCTGACCGGCGCGGATCTGGGCCTGTCCGTCACAGGCATTGCCGGCCCGGGCAGCGACGGCTCGCAAAAGCCGGTCGGCCTGTGCTACATTGCGCTTGACACGGCGGACGCGCAGCTCTGCGAGGAGCTGCATACCGGCCGCGGCGACCGGGACTTTAATCGATTGTATAATGCATCCCATGCGCTCGACCTCGCGCGGCGCTATCTGGAAAGGAGGGGCTGCACGTGAAACAAAACAACAAAGCGGTCCTGCCGCTGATCTGTGTGCTGCTGGCCGTGATCACCGGGCTGCTGACCCTGCTGTGCTTCAAAAACCTGAAAGCAGAGGAGACCGGCGAGGCGCAAACGGCGGCCGCCGCTGCCCTCACGATGCCCGGCGCGGTCGAATACGACGCACTGAAAGCGTCTCTGGCGGGCGTGCAGTCGAAGGAAGCGAAGTCCGCGTCTTATCCGGACGGGATCCTCGACAGCCTCAAGCAGGTCTACGCGATCAACAACGACACGGCGGGGCGCCTCGCGATTCCCGGCACGGAGATGGATACCGTGGTCCTGCAGAGCGAGGATAACGATTATTATTTGCACCGCGATTTCTATGACCGGCTGACCTATGAGACCTCCAGCACGAATTACGGCAACATCTATCTGGATTACCGCTGCAGCAACAACGGATATCTCGACAAAAACACGGTCATTCACGGCCACACCACCGGCCGCGATTCCGGCGTGCCCAAGCAGTCCTTCCGCTCCCTGTATGATTATCGGGACCGGCAGCACTTCATCAAATGCCCGATCATCCGCTATTCCACGCTTTTCGGGGAATACACCTATAAAATCTGCGCGGTGTTCTACTCCACAACGCAGCCCTCTGCGGACAACGGTTATTTCTTCAATTATATTTATCCCGACATGTCCGACAGCAACATGGTCGGCTATATTGAGCAGGTGAAGCAGCGCGCGCTCTATGAAACCGGCGTTTCGCTCGAGCCCACCGATAAGATCATCACCCTGTCCACCTGTATTTATGATTACGGCAAAAACGTGGACACCCGCCTGGTCGAGGTCGGCCGGCTGCTGCACGAAGGCGAGAGCGAGGCCATCGATCCCGCACTCGTGAAGGATCACCCCGACTACCGCCGCCCGCAGATCTGGTACAACAGCAAGGGAAAGACCAATCCCTATCGCGACAGCATCACCTGGCAGCCCAGTCCGAACTGATCCGCCGCGCAGAACACTGACGCGCGGCGCGGGCGGCAGCTGTGCTTGCGGCCCGAGAAGAAGTAATAATAAAGATCAAGCAAGGCGCGCAGCGCATCGCGCGGCGCCGCCTCAAGAGATGACGGAGGAAGAGAGTCATGGATAATAACAACAAACGCGAGCCCGGCAGCATTCTTCCGCTGACGGACGACGAAGCGATCAAGGAGATCGATCTGGGCAAGTTTCTGGACGATGCCGGTTCCGACGCGCCGATCTTTGAAGGGTTTCATGAGGATATCGAGCGCAAAAAAAGCTCGATCGAGAGCGAGCTGGATTCCCTTTATGATTCCATTCTGCGCAGCGGACGCTCCACGATCGTTCCCCGCTCCTTCTCGGAGCTGACGGCGGACGAGCCGAAGACCATCCGGCCCGCCGCTGCGCCGGCCGCACCGGAAGCGCCGGTCGATACGCTCTGGATGAATCCGGAGGACTATATGGATCTCCCCGCGCCCGAAGTGCCGGAGACGCCGACCGCAACGCCCGAGGAATCCGTCTTCGCGCCCGAGGCCGTGACCGCGCCCTCAAGCGAAACGCTGGACGCCGCGAAGGACGATATTTTCAGCCTGATCGACGATCTGAAATCCGGTCTGACGGCAGATCTCGGCTTCGGCAGCCTGCGCAAGGAAATCGAAGCCAAGGCGGAGATCTCTCCCGTTTCAGAAGATTTCTCCGCGCTGGCTCCGCAGGCGGTCCCGGCGCCCGCTCCCGAGAACGGTCCGGCCGATCTGCCGATCTCCAAGCGTCCGGTCCGCGCGCAGGCGCTCTTTGACGCCGTGCCGCCGGAGGACGCGCCGCTGAGCACGCCGATCAACGAGCCTGCCGGTCCCGTGATCCCGCAGGCTTTCACCCCGATCAACGAGCCCGCCGGCCCTGTGATCCCGCTGACGGCGGCAGAGCCCGCCGGGGAAGACACGGCCGCGCCGGTCGAGCTGGATTTTGATCTGGATACGATTCAACTGCCGGAGGACGGTGCTCAGCCCGCGCCCGCAAAAAAGACCTCGCTCGATGAAATCGACACAGACGACTTTGATCTGAACGATATCGATCTGGACGAACTCGTCGCCACGCTCGGCGACGACACCGAAGGACCCGAAGCACCCGAAGCGCAGCCCGCCGCAGAGGAAGCGGACGACTTCTTTGCGGATGTTGTGGAGCTGCCGGAGGACGTTTCCCCCGCTGCGGATGCGCCGGCAGCAGACATCGATGATTCGCTCCCGGCGGATCTTGCGGCACTGCTGTCCGAAGACGACGCAGCCGCAGAGGAAGACACATTCTCCGACAGCGAGCTGGACGCGCTGCTTGCGGACACGCCGATCGCGGACGTTCCCGCAGCCGAGCCGGCCGAAGTGCCGGCAGAAGCGCCGTTCGCCGCAGAACCTTCGGAAGCGCCTGTAGCAGAACCTGCGCAGGCAGCGCCCGCGGCGGTCCTGATTGAGGACGTCGTGATCGACGCGCCTGAAGATCCGGCTGTGGACGCACCCGCTGAAGCGCCTGCGGAAGAACCCGTCGCGGAACCGGTTGAGGAACCGGTCGAGTCGCTTTTCGCGGAACCCGCCGACGAACCCGTCGCGGAACCGATTGAGGAACCGGCCGAGTCGCTTTTCGCGGAACCCGCCGAAACGCCGGCGGAACGCGCGCCGATCCTCGCGCCGATCAACTTTGACATCGATCTGGATGCGCCGCAGACCGCAGACGCAGCGCCGGACGCCACGGAAGACAACGATTTTGCCGCTGAGCTGTCAGCGCTGCTGGGCGAAAACAGCAGCCTGCCGCAAGCGCCTGCCGCGCCCGAAGCACAAGCGCCTGCCGCGCCCGAAGCGCAGGCGCCTGCCGCAGAGCGCAATGACTTTGCCGCCGAGCTCTCGGATCTGCTCGGGGAAGACGGCGATCTGCCGATCGAAACGGTCGCGCCGGATGCGCCGATCCCGGCCGCCGCGCCGGATTATCAGCAGCGTGTGATCGACGCGATCCGCGCCGAGGACCGCCCGCTGGACATCACCGCGCACGACGACGACGAATCCTTTGAGGATCCCGAAGATAAGAAGTCCCGCAAGCAGAAAAAGGCCGAGAAGAAGGCAGCCAAAAAGAAGGGTGGCGCCGGCGAAGTGATCCGCAAGATCGTGCTGACGCTCTCCATTCTCACGATCATCGGCAGCCTCGGCTTCCTGGCCAACACCTATCTGATCGAGCCCCTGCGCTTCAAGAACGACGC
>JAFWCS010000225.1 GCA_017534365.1 Clostridia bacterium
CACGGCGGCGGCAACAATTCCACCTTCACCATGCACGTCGTCACCTCCTCGGGGACGGATACCTATTCGGCCGTTTCCGCCGCGCTCGGTTCGCTGAAGGGGCCGAAGCACGGCGGCGCCAACATCAAGGTGGCGAAGATGTTTGACGATATCAAGGAGAACGTCGGCGACTGGCGGGACGAGGCGGAGATCGCCGCCTATCTTGACCGGATTCTTGCCAAAGAGTCGTTTGACAAGAGCGGCCTGATCTACGGCATGGGGCATGCGGTCTATTCGCTTTCCGATCCGCGCGCCGCCGTGCTCAAGGGCTTTGTCGAGCGCCTGAGCAGCGAAAAGGGGCTGGAGGAGGAATTCGCCCTGTATACCCGCGTTGAGCGGCTCGCCGCGCAGCAGATCTGCAAAAAGCGCAAGATCTATAAAGGCGTGAGCGCAAACGTCGATTTTTATTCCGGCTTTGCTTACAGGATGCTGGGGATCCCGGACGAACTGTTCACGCCCCTGTTTGCGATCTCGCGGATCGCCGGCTGGAGCGCGCACCGGCTGGAGGAGCTGCTCAGCGGCAGCAAGATCATCCGCCCGGCTTATATGAGCATCAGCGCGCACAGAGACTATATTCCCATGGAGGAGCGGTGACGATGTCTGTTTTGTTTTCGCTGTTGAGAACGGTCTTTTCTCCGCTGTTTGCCGCGCTGTTTCTGCTCAGCGGGCTGACGGCGTCCCCGCCCGCCGCCGTTGACGGCCTGACGCTCGAAAACGAATTTGCCTATCCCTATTCCGAGGGCGCCGCGTTCTGCCAGGGCCTTGCGACCGACGGCGAATACTTTTACGGCACGGGCTGCATCAAATTTCTGAATTACAACGCGATCGTCAGGATCGACGCGCGCACCGGCGAAATCGACCTGTGCAACGATCTGTGCCTGCCCGCCGACGTGATCGCAAAGGGTTATTCCCATCTGGGCGACTGCGCGTATCACGACGGCAGGATCTACGCCGCCTGCGAGGCCTTCCTTTTCAAGGATCCCGCCGTGATGGTTTTCGACGCGGAGAGCCTCGCCTTCCTCGAATATCACGTCCTGCCGCCGGAAGGGCAGGGGAACGGTCACTTCCCGTGGCTTTGCATCCGGGACGATACGATCTATTATACGCAGGCGCGGGAGGTCGACGAGATCCGGATGCTGAATCTTTCGGATTATTCCTATAAAGGCAGCATCAAGCTCGATCAGACGCTCACCAAGATCACCGGCGGCGATCTGCTCGGCGACGTGCTGTATCTTTCGAGCAACAGCGACGGCAGGGAAAAAGTGATCTATGCCGTCGATCTGCATACGGGCGAGACGCAGGAAGCCTTCGTGCGCGACACGGGCAGCGGCGCGACCGAGGCGGAGGGCCTGTGCATCAGCCGAACGGACGGCGCCGTGTATCTTCACTGCACGGACGTTCCCTTCGTTTCCCGGACGGTCATCCGGACGTATCGCTTCAGCGGTACGGACGCGGACGGCGCATGAAACCATGCGTTGCAGATTTGTTGAATGGAGAATAAGAAGATAATGGAATTACAGTTCAACAAAAGCGCGCAGCAGGCGTTTGACGTCGCCGCCGTCGATACGATCCCGCCGGATGACGCTTATCCTGTCCGGAAAAAGACAGACCCTTACGGCAGGGAGTATTACGGCGTCTCTCATTTCTGGCATACGGATGAACAGATCGACCCGGCGCGCGATCTCTCCTGGATGGAGTGGGACGGGAACGAGATCAACGTCACAAATGAAATCAGCGGCGACGCCGGCTGCCTGTTCAGAAAAACGGTCGGGATCCTGAAGGGCTGGCAGGCGCAGATGGAAAGGGAGTTTCCCGACGCGCAGTTTGCGCTGCTCGCCTCCTATGACGACGGCAGCGATCTGATCGAGGAGTCGGATCCGTTTTTCGGCTTCACGCTGCGTTTCTGGAAGATTCGGGCAGGGCAGGGGCCGGAGATCGACGTCGATCGTTTTGACCAGCCGGTCATGATGCTGCGTGTTCCCGCCCGCTTGGCGGAGCCCGTCACGGAAAAGGATCCCTTGGAGGATATAATAAGGAGGATATAATAAGATGAAAACCACCGCCTTGAAAATCATCGTGCCGGTCCTGCTGGCGCTGGCTGTCCTTGCGGGGACGGGCGGCTGTCTGCTGTTTATGAACGCGCACACGTTTGTGCTTTCGGATGAGCCCGCGGCGGATTCCTATCTGAAAACGGAACGGATCCAGCCGGTGTTCGGTGCGGTGAAGGTCTGGAGCGCGCAGGACACGAGCGTCTGGTTCACGGACGCGGAGGATCCGGCGCGCCGCTTTGAGATCGGCTATCTGACGCCCGGCATGTCGGAAACGGTCCGGCTGGAACGCGGGCATTGGTATATCGTGCACGGCGCGGGCGAGATCACGGTCCGCGCGGTGAACGTCAGCGTGCAGTGACGCGCGCAATGTATTCTGCATCATGCAAAAAGGAGGATGCTTATGCTTCCGTATCAGGACCCCGCTCTGGGAATCGAGGAACGGCTGGACGACCTGATGGGCAGGATGACCCTGCGGGAAAAGATCGGCCAGCTCGATCTGAAATTCGGCAATGAATACTGCACGAAGATCGACCCGCATCACCGGCTGTCGGTCCATCCGGATTCGGAGTATGACTATGAAAAGCTGGCCGCGGACTTCGGCGAGAGCGGCCTGGGCTGTATTCACGACAACTATTCCGTGCCGGCGGTCATGAACCGGATCCAGCGCTTTTTCGTGGAGCAGACGCGGCTCGGCATCCCGGTGATCTTCACGGGCGAAGCGCTGCACGGCATCTGCGGCACCCGCGGCACGATCCTGCCGAATCCGACGGCGTGGGCGGCGACCTTCGACCCCGCGCTCGGCGCAAAGGCCGGCCGCGTGATCGCGAGCGAAGCGCGCGCGCTGGGCATTCACGAGATCCTCGCGCCGAATCTGGACGTGGCCAGAGATCCGCGCTGGGGGCGGACGGAGGAGACCTTCGGCGAGGATACCTATCTTTCCTCCCGCTTTGCCGCCGCCGTGATCGCCGCGGAGCAGAACGGCGACATCGCGCGCGACGACGCGGTGATCGCGGAGCCGAAGCACTATGTGGTCCACGGCATCCCCGAGGGCGGCGTCAACTGCGCGCCCGCCCGCGCCGGCATCCGCGAGATCGAGAGCTGCTATCTGCCCGTGTTTGAGGCGGGCATCAAAGAGGGCGGCGCCTACGATGCGATGGTCAGCTACAATTCCATTGACGGCGACGTCGTCATCACCTCCGAGCATTATCTCAAAACCGTGCTCAAGGAGCGCTTCGGCCTGCGCGGCATCTGCCGGTCGGACTGGAGCGGCGTGGAGCGCGTCAAGACGACGCACCACCTGACCGAGGACGACCGGGAAACGATCTATCTGACCAAAAAGAACGGGCTGGACTGCCTGGGCGGCTGCGAATGCAGTCACGCCTTCTGGGTGGATACGCTCTGCGCTCTGGTCGCGGAGGGACGCATCGACGAGGAGAATATCAACGATTCCTGCCGCCGGATCCTGCGGCTGAAATATCTGCTCGGTCTGTTCGAGCATCCCTATACCGACGAAACGAAGTGGGAGCGTGTCGTGCATTCCCCGGCGCACAGGGCCACGGCGCTGGAACTGGCCGAGAAATCCGTGACGCTGCTCAAAAACGACGGCGTGCTGCCGCTGAAACCGGAGCGGCTGCGCCGGATCGCGCTGATCGGGCCGTCCGGCGCGAAGCAGCAGATCGGGAATTATTCCTCCCTGCCGGTCTACGTGGAGATCCCCTCGGTCCTCGATGAGCTGCAAACGGCGCTGCCCGGCGTTGAGATCGCGCAGGCGGACGGCTGCGGCTTCGGCGAAGAGAAAGAGATCACCGGGATCGCCGCCGATCAGCCGCATCTCAGGCAGGAGAAGCAGCGGCAGATCGAGGATGCCCTCGACGCGGCGGTCGCGCTTGCGCAGGATGCGGATCTGATCCTCTTTGTCGGCGGCGACAATGAGCTGACAAGCGGTGAATGCCACGACCGGAGCGAACTGACCCTGCCTGGGCGGCAGCGCGAGCTGATCCTGCGCCTGGCGCAGACGGGCGTCCCCGTCGTCCTCGTGCTCGAAAACGGCCGGCCGATGGATTTGTCTGAAGAAAGCGACGCCTGCGCCGCGATCATCGAGACCTGGTTCGGCGGCGAATGCGGCGCGGCCGCGATCGTCGGGGCGCTGACGGGCAGGATCAATCCCGCCGGCAGGCTGCCCTATTCCCTGCCGCGCAGCAGCGGGATGATCCCGTGCTATTATTCCATGCATTCCGGCAAAAGCAACAGCTATGCGGAGGGCGAGGGCAGCGCGCTCTATCCCTTCGGCTTCGGCCTGAGCTACACGACCTTTGCCTACAGCGATCTGGTCCTCACCCGCGCGGGGGAGACCGACGTGGACGTGCGCGTCACCGTTGAGAATACCGGCAGCTTTGCCGGCGAGGAGGTCGTGCAGATCTACGTGGAGGATTGCGAGAGCACGGTCGTCACGCCGCCGCTGCTGCTCAAGGCGTTCCGGCGCGTCGCGCTGGCCCCGGGCGAGAAGCAGACGCTCTCCTTCCGCCTGGACCGCAGCGCCTTCCGCCTGATGAACGCGCGGTATGAATGGGTCGTCGAGCCGGGAAAATTCCGCATCTGCGCCGCGGCTTCGTCCCGGGATATCCGGCTGGAAGCGTGCATCGCGCTGTGATCCTTTGTGAAAACGGGACCGTTTCTGCCGCTCGCTCTGTGCTTTGTGTAAACTTACCAAAAAACGGTATGCATTGCGGACGAATTTTTACGTTTCTTTATGCATCTTTTTTCCATTTGCGCCTTGACTTTTTTATCCTGTACCGTTATAATAACACTATCAAAAGGGTTAGTTTGCGATAACCACGAGTTAGCGTCCGGCAACAGCATCACGACAAGCCC
>JAFWCS010000226.1 GCA_017534365.1 Clostridia bacterium
CGCCGGAACGCTTTGACCGCGCGGCCATTCAAAAATGGAATGATAAAATCAGAGCCTGCGATCTTGAAATTGCAGGACCCGAACAATAAAACCGGACAGAGTATGATGAAAAAGAGGGAACTGCCATGAAGATCAGCGCCCTGCTGCGGGAGGACCGTCCCGCGGTATCGTTTGAAGTTTTTCCGCCGAAAACGAGCGACGCCTTTGACAAAGTGGAATCCGCTGCGCTGGAGATCGCGGCGCTGCGTCCGTCCTTTATGAGCGTCACTTACGGCGCGGGCGGCGGCACGAGCCGCTTTACGCTGGAGATCGCGCAGAGCATCGAAGCGCGGTATGGCGTGCCGACCCTGGCGCATCTGACCTGCGTCTCCTCCGACCGCGCGGCCGTGCAGCGGCAGATCGACGCCATCTGCGCCGCCGGGCTGTAGAACGTCATGGCCCTGCGCGGCGACCTGACGCCGGAGCTTGAACAGAGCGACCGCAGCCGATGGGATTATCGCCACGCTGTGGAGCTGGTCCGCGAGGTGCGGGAACGCGCGCCGCAGCTTTGCATCGGCGCGGCCTGCTACCCGGAGATCCATCCGGAGAGCGCAGATCAGAAAACGGATATCCGCTATCTGAAAGAAAAAGTGGACGCCGGCGTGGATTTTCTGACCACGCAGATGTTCTTTGACAACGCGCTGCTTTACAGCTTTCTTTATAAGATCCGGGAAGCCGGAATCACAGTGCCGGTCGTGCCCGGCGTTATGCCGATCACAAACGCCAATCAGGTGGCGCGGGCGATCAAGCTTTCCGGCTCCTTCATGCCGCACCGCTTCCAGAGTCTGGTGGACCGCTTCGGCAGCAATCCGGCCGCGATGAAGCAGGCGGGCGTCGTCTATGCGACGGATCAGATCATCGATCTGTTTGCCAACGGGGTGACGCACGTGCACGTCTATTCGATGAATAAACCGGAGGTGGCCGCGCAGATTCTGGCCAATCTTTCCGAAATCGTGGGGAAATAATATGCAGCTTTCAACGCAGAATCAGGCGCTGAGCTTTGACGCGCCGCCCGTGGATCGCCGCGAGATCCTGCGCTATGCCCGCGCGCGGGCGGACGGCGGCGCCGTGGACGCGCTGCTGGAGGATTGCCTTGCCGAGGCGCTGCCGCAGCTGACCTATCGCGTGCTCTGCCGCAGGCTGGAGATCGAGGTGACGCCGGCGGGCGTCGCCGCTGCAGGCTTCCGTTTTGCAAGCCGGCAATTGGCCGCGCGGCTGGAAGGCTGCGCGCAGGCGGTGCTTTTTGCCGCGACGGTCGGCCTGCCGCTCGATCGGCTGATCGCGCGGTATCAGCGGCTCGATCCCCCGCGGGCGCTCCTGCTCAACGCGATCGGCGCGGAACGGGTGGAGGCCCTGTGCGACGCGTTCTGCGCCGCGCTTGCGGAATCGGCAATCTGCACGCCGCGCTTCAGCCCCGGCTACGGCGATCTGGCGCTGGAAACGCAGCAAACGGTATTTCAGCTGCTGGACGGGCGGCAAATCGGCGTCGCCCTGCTGGATTCGATGCTGATGACCCCATCCAAATCAGTCACGGCCTTCATCGGCCTGAAAACGGGAGAAAACGAATGAAAATCACAGACTATATGCGGGAGCATCTGCTGCTGCTCGACGGCGGCATGGGTACGCTCCTGCAGGCGGCCGGGCTGCGGCCGGGCGAAGCGCCGGAGCGCTGGAATCTCGACGCGCAGCGCAGCGCGCTGATCCGGGAGATCCACAGACAGTATTTCGAAGCCGGGAGCCATCTGGTCAACGCGAATACCTTCGGCGCGAATCGCCTGCATTATACGATTGAGGAGCTGGAGGCGATTGTTGCCGCCGGCCTTGCGCTGGCCAAAACGGCGCGGGACGCCGCTGCCGGGACGCAGCCGAAATGGATCGCGCTCGATCTCGGGCCGACCGGCAAGCTGCTCAAGCCCTACGGCGATCTCGCCTTTGACGACGCGGTTTCGATCTTTGCCGAGGTCGTGCGTCTGGGCGTTCGATACGGCGCGGACTGCATTTTCATCGAAACGATGAACGACAGCCTCGAAACCAAGGCGGCGCTGCTGGCAGCAAAGGAAAACAGCGATCTGCCCGTGTTTGTGTCCAATGCCTACGGCGCGGACGGCAAGCTGATGACCGGCGCCTCCCCTGCCGCGATGGTCGCGATGCTCGAGGGCATGGGCGCGGACGCGATCGGGCTGAACTGCTCGCTCGGACCGGAAGCCCTGCTGCCCGTCGTCAAAAGTTATCTGGAACACGCGAGCATTCCCGTGCTGTTCAAGCCGAATGCCGGGCTGCCGACGGAAATCGACGGCAAGCCGTTTTATACCTTGCAGCCGGCGGCCTTTGCCGCCGGGGTCGCCGAAGCGGCGCGTCTGGGCGCGCGCGCAGTCGGCGGCTGCTGCGGCACGACGCCCGCCTATATTCAAGCCGTGGCAGAAGCGGTCGCAGACCTGCCGCTGCTGCCGATCCGGAAAAAGAACGAAACCGTTATTTCTTCCTATACGCATGCCGTGACCTTCGGCAAAACGCCCGTGCTGATCGGCGAGCGGATCAATCCGACCGGAAAAAAACGATTCAAGGAAGCGCTGCGCACGCACGATCTGGATTATATCCTCGGCGAGGGCCTGCGTCAGCAGGCAAACGGCGCGCAGGTGCTGGACGTCAACGTCGGCCTGCCGGAGATCGACGAGCCGGCGCTGCTGTGCGAAGTGATGCAGGAGCTGCAGGCCGTTTCGGATCTGCCTCTGCAGATCGACACCGGCGACGCGGTCGCGATGGAGCGCGCACTGCGCCGTTATAACGGCTGCCCGCTGATCAATTCCGTCAACGGCAAGGCCGAAAGCATGGCCGCTATCTTCCCGCTGATGCAGAAATACGGCGGCGTCGCGATCGCGCTCACGCTGGACGAAAACGGCATTCCCGCCACGGCGGACGGCCGCATTGCGATCGCCGAAAACATCATGGCGGCGGCGGCGCAAAACGGCATTCCCCGTCACCGCCTGATCTTCGATCCGCTGGCCATGGCGGTCAGCGCCGATCCGACCGCGGCCGAGACCGCGCTGGAAGCCGTGCGCCGGCTGCATGCCATGGGCTGTCTGACCTCGATGGGCGTTTCGAATATTTCCTTCGGGCTGCCTGCCCGGGATGCGATCAACGGCGTCTTTTTCGCCTGCGCGCTCGAACGCGGGCTTTCCGCGGCGATCATGAATCCGGACAGCGCGGAAATGATGAAAACCTATCATGCCTTCCGCGCCCTGCACGGCATGGACGCCGATTTCGGAGACTATATCGCCTTTGCGCAGCGGCTGCAGCCTGCGCAGACGGCGCAGTCCGCCTCCCCTGCCGGCGCGCCGGCGGCGGAAAGCGGCAGCGCGCTGCAGGATGTGATCTGCAAGGGTCTGCGGGAGCAGGCAGGCGCGCTGACAAAACAGCTGCTGGAAACGCGGCCGCCGCTGGAGATCGTCAATGCTCAGATCATTCCGGCGCTCGACCGGGTTGGCGTCGGCTACGAAAAGAAACAGCTTTATCTGCCGCAGCTGCTCATGAGCGCGGAGGCGGCGAAGAGCGCCTTCGAGGTCATCAAGGCGGCTGTTCCCGCCGAAGCGCGCGGCGGCAAATGCGCGGTCGTGATCGCGACCGTGCGCGGCGATATCCACGACATCGGCAAAAACATCGTCCGGCTCCTGCTGGAGAACTACGGCTTCACCGTGACGGATCTCGGCAAAGACGTGACGCCCGAGGCGATTCGGGACGCTGTGATCGCGCGGCACGCCCCGCTCGCGGCGCTCAGCGCGCTGATGACGACGACTGTGCCCGCCATGGCGGAGACTGTGCGCCTGCTGCATGAAGAAGCGCCGTGGTGCAAGGTCATGGTCGGCGGCGCGGTGCTCACGCAGGACTATGCCGACCGCATCGGCGCGGATTTCTATTCGCCGGACGCGATGGGCGCGGTGCGCTACGCCGAGCAGATCAACGAAACGCTGTAAAATTGCATAAAGAGACCCCGCAGAGCTGCAGCGTTCAGCTTTGCGGGGTTGTTTTTTATCGGATTACATGGATTCCGGCACCGTGATGCGGAACATGGTCAGGATATTGCTCAGCACGGTCTTCACGCACAGGCACAGGCTCAGACGCGCCTGCATGAGCGCTTCGTCGTCGCAGTTGACGCGGCAGGCGTTGTAGAATTTATGGAAGAGCGTGGCCAGCTCCACGGCGTAGCGCGTGATGCGCGCGGGGTCGTAGTTGCGCGCGGAGAGCACGATCTCATCCGTCAGCGCGGCCAGATGGCGCAGCAGCGCGGTTTCTTCCTCTGCCTGCAGGAGCGTCAGCTCCTCGAGCGTGCAGGCGCGCGGCGTCTTGCCCTCGGCGGCAAGCTTTTTGAGGATGCTGCAGATGCGCGCGTGAGCGTACTGGCAGTAATAAACAGGATTTTCCGCGCTCTGGCTGATTGCCAGATCCAGATCGAACTCCATCTGGGAGCCGGGTTCGCGCATGTTGAAGAGGAAACGCACCGCGTCGATCGGGATCTCCTCGAGCAGATCGGTCAGCGTGATCGCTTTGCCGGAGCGCTTGCTCATGCGCACGACTTCGCCGTCCCGCGTCAGACGCACGAGCTGCATCAGGATGATGTCCAGATCGTCGCCGTCACAGCCGACGGCGTCCAGCGCGCCCTTCATGCGGGCGACGTGCCCGTGATGATCCGCGCCCCAGATGTCGATCGCGCGGTCGAAGCCGCGGATCTGCAGCTTGTTGCGGTGATAGGCGATATCGGCGGCGAAATAGGTCGGGTTGCCGTTCTGGCGGATCAGCACCTCATCCTTGAGCTGAAGGTTTTCGATCTCGGCCGGCGTTTTGCCCTCGCGCGCCAGTCTTGCGCCGAGCACTTCCTTATTCTTATACCACAGCGCGCCGTCCTGCTCGTAGGTCAGCCCCTTCTCCTTCAGAATGGCGATGGTTTCGGCCAGCTCGCCGTCCTCATGCAGGGTGCTCTCATGGAACCAGGTGTCATATTCGATGCGGTATTTGGTCAGATTCGCGTGCATGGCCTCGATATTTTTCGGCAGCGCGAAGTCGATCAGCGCCTTGCGGCGCTCCGCTTCGGGTTTGGTCAAATATGAGTCGCCGTAAACGGCGGCAAATTCCGCCGCACGTTCTTTGATATCCTCGCCGTGATAGCTGTCCTCCGGCAGATCGGGGGCATCCTTGCCCAGATAAAGCTGCTGATAGCGGATATCCAGCGATAGACCGAATTTATCGATCTGGTTGCCGGCGTCGTTGATATAGAATTCGCGGTGAACGCTGTAGCCGGCGGCCTCGAGCACGGCGGCCAGGCAGTCGCCCAGCGCGCCGCCGCGCGCGTTGCCCATATGCATCGGCCCGGTCGGATTGGCGGAAACGAATTCGACGTTGATCTTTTTGCCGCTGCCGTAGCCGGAGCGGCCGTAATCCGCGCCCTTCTGCAGGATATCCTGCGCGATGCGGGCGTAGAAATCCTTGCGAAGATAGAAATTCAGAAAGCCGGGGCCGGCAATTTCACAGCGGTCAAAAAAGGTGTGCTCCAGCGACATGCGCGCCACCAGCGCCTCCGCGATCCTGCGCGGCGCATTGTGCAGATCCCGCGCCCAGGCCATCGCGGCGTTGGCCGCGTAATCGCCGTTTTCGCGGTTGTTGGGCACTTCAACGATGAAATCCCCCAGCGGGACGGGCGGAAACGCGCCCTCCGCCACAGCGACGCCGGCGGCGTCCATCACGGCGCAGCGCACCTGCTGCATGGCTTCTTTCACAAGTGTGGACATCGTTATTCCTCCTTGGTTTTCACATCGATCTGCATCGAGACGTCGGCAAACGGGCTGGTATTCAGGTCAATGGCGTAATCCAGCAGCACCTGGGCGGTCGTTTCGCTCAGCGAACACTGCACGCGCTTGCCGTAAAAGCCCATCATCATTTCGCCGAAGGGCGTAGCGTAAAGGCAGTTGTGGCGGCGATCCTGCTCGATCGTCAGCGCGGCGGCATAGGCGCCGGTGCGCGTCATGGTCGCAAGCTGCTGGCGCTCGATGCGCATCGTGGTCAGACAGCCGCGCATCGCGTCGTCCGTTTCGGCGTAGCCGATGCGCAGATCGTCCTGCGTGCCGTCGATGCTGCCGGTGGTGGTCAGCTCGGTGACGGCGTCTTCACCGCTCATGCGGTCGCGGTTGGTCATTTTGATATGGATAATGGCGTTTTTCATTTGCTTACTCCGTTGCGCAGGCGATCAGCCGGTCGATCAGCTCGGCATACGGGATGCCGGAGGCGGCAAACAGCTTGGAATACATGCTGATCGAGGTGAAGCCCGGGATGGTGTTGATTTCATTGAGCAGAACGGCGCCGTCGCTGCCGCGCACAAAGAAATCGACGCGGGAAAGCCCGCGGCAGCCCATGGCGCGGAAGGCCTTGACCGCCATGGCACGCACGGCCTGCGCCGTTTCCTCCGACAGCGGCGCTGGGATCAGCAGGCGGCTCGTGCCGGCGAGATACTTGGCGTCATAATCATAAAAGTCGTTGCAGGCTTCGATTTCCCCGACCACGGAGGCCAGCGGATCTTCATTGCCCAGCACGGCGCATTCGACCTCATGGCCCAGAATGCCCTCTTCGAGCACGAGCTTTTCATCGTGGCGGAAGGCTTCTTCGCAGGCGGCGGCGAGCGCGGCGGGCGCCGTGACCTTGCTCACGCCCAGCGAGGAGCCGGCGTTGGCGGGCTTGACAAAGAGCGGGAAGCCCAGCGTTTCCGCCTGCCGCAGGCAGGCTGCGGGATCGCGCTCATATTCATGGCGCGAGAAGGAGATCCACTTTGCCTGCGGGATGCCGTAGATATCCGCGAGCGCGTTTGTGACGGCTTTGTCCATGCAGTCGGCGCTGGCGGTGACGCCGCAGCCGACGAACGGCAGGCCGGCCAGGGTCAGCAGGCCCTGCATCGTGCCGTCCTCTCCGTTTTTGCCGTGCAGGACGGGGAAAACCACGTCCACGCGCACGATTTCAAATTCCTTCCCGCGCAGCAAGAGAATGCCGTGATGGCCGCGGTCGGGCGAAATGACCGCCGGCGTCAGATGCGCGGCGTCCTGCTCCCAGCGATTCTGCTCGATTTCGTCCAGCGGGCCGGTATAAAGGAAGCTTCTGCCGTCGCCGGTGATGCCCATGGGGAGGATCTCATATTTGTTTTGATCCATATTGCGCATCACGGAGGCGGCGGAGACCAAAGAAACGTCATGCTCGCCGGAAACGCCGCCGAACAGGACAAGAACGGTTGTTTTCATGCTCATCGATCCTTTGCGCAACCGGCGCCCTTGCGGACCCGGCTGTTTTTTTGTTTCGTAATTCAATATACTATCATATTTATATGCATTCGTCAAGGCGCAGGCGATAAAAAAGCCCGGCAGCGTGATGGCTGCCGGGTCTGTGGGATGCGAGAAGCTCCGGATTACGCAAACATGGCGATGATGTTCTCGACGAACGCCTTGATGCTGTCCAGATTCAGGTTCGCAAGCATATCCTTAACCTGAGCAAGAACGCCGGCGGCATCGAACTCACCGAGACCTGCAAGCAGATCCTTGACCTGCGCAAGAATGTTGGTGATGAATTCCATGATCTTACCTCCCGTTGAAAGATTCGGCGGGGATTGTCCCGTCTGTTATTGTATTATAAAACAAGAGGAAAGAATTGTCAATCCCCCAGAACAGATAATTTTAGCCAAATCACCAAGCTTTTGTTTAATTTTGCAGAAGGTCTTGACAAACTGATTTGCGGTGATTATAATAATAGTTGAACAGTTGTTCAACTATTAACAATGATCGGAGGGCGCAGAAATGCAGCAGTCATTCATGCCGGAGATCGCGGTCTGCGATTGCGAAAGCATCCATGAGGACGTGATCGCCGCCGTGCGCGGGCAGATGCCGGAGGAGGATCTGATGATCGACATGGCGGAGGCCTTCCGCATTTTCGGCGATTCCACGCGCGTGCGCATCCTCTTCGCCCTCAAGGCGCATGAAATGTGCGTATGTGATATCTCCGTGCTGCTCGGCATGACGAAATCCGCCGTGTCGCATCAGCTGCGGATCCTCAAGCAGGTGAATTTAGTCAAGCACCGCAAGGTCGGGCGCGTGGTCTATTATTCCCTGGCCGATGAACACGTGGAAACGATCTTCAGCGCGTGCATGGAGCACGTGATGGAAGAATAAGACAGGAGGCGGAACGAAATGAAGAAAAAGTTTGCAATGGAAGGCGTGGACTGCGCGGTCTGCGCGGAGCGCATGGCGGAGCAGATCTGCAAGCTGCCGGGCGTGGAGAACGCCTCGGTCAATTTCCTGACGCAGAAGCTGATCCTTGAGGCCGAGGAAGCACAGCTGGAGGAGATCCTTGCCGCGGCGCAGAAGGTCGTCGGCCGGGTGGATAAAGGCGCCAGGATCCTGCTTTGATCAAGCCATGACGAAACGACAGAAGCAGACGCTCGCGCGCATCCTCGTGACAGCGGGGCTGTTTGCGGCGCTGCTGATTCTGGAAAAAACGGGCCGGCTGGCCGGTCTCGGCCGGTGGCTGACGCTGCTGCTCTTTTTCATCCCCTATGCGCTGATCGCCTATGACGTGCTGTTCGCGGCGGTCAGACGGATCCGGCAGGGCATCGTGTTTGACGAAAACCTGCTGATGCTGATTGCGACCGTGGCCGCCTTCTGCATCGGCGAATACGCCGAAGCGGTATCTGTGATGCTGTTCTATCAGATCGGCGAGCTGTTTCAGGGCGTGGCCGTCGGCCGCTCCCGCCGCTCGATCTCCGCGCTGATGGAGATCGTGCCCGCGTATGCGAATCTGCTGGAGGGCGAAACTGTGACGCAGACGGACCCGGACGACGTGGAGGTCGGCGACGTGATCCTGATCCGGGCCGGCGAACGCGTGCCGCTGGACGGCGAGGTGCTGACCGGCACGTCGATGCTGGACACGGCGGCGCTTACGGGTGAATCCGTCCCCCGCCGCGTCGCGCCGGGCGACGCCATCGTCAGCGGCTGCATCAACGACAGCGGCGCGCTGACCGTGCGCGTGACCAAGTCGTTTGAGGACAGCGCTGTTTCAAAAATCCTTGAGCTTGTGGAAAACGCGAGCAGCAAAAAAGCGAAAACGGAGCAATTCATCACCCGTTTCGCGAAGATCTATACGCCGGCTGTGACGCTTTGCGCCCTGCTGATTGCCGTGATCCCCTCGCTGCTCACGGGCAACTGGCGCGAATGGCTGGAGCGCGCCTGCATTTTCCTTGTGATTTCCTGCCCCTGCGCGCTGGTGATTTCCGTGCCGCTCGGCTTTTTCGGCGGCATCGGGGCGGCTTCCCGGCGCGGTGTGCTCGTCAAGGGCGGCAATTATCTGGAAGCTGCGGCGTCGATTTCGACGCTGGTCTTTGACAAAACAGGAACGCTGACGCGGGGCGAATTTCGCGTCACGCGGGTTCTTCCCGCCGGCTGCGACGAAGCGACGCTTCTGCGGCTGGCCGCGCTGGCGGAAAGCGGCTCCGATCATCCGGTCGCCCGCAGCATTCTGGCCGCCTGCGGTGAAGCGCCGCAGGCGCAGGCCGTCGCCGACCTGACGGAAACGCCGGGCGAAGGCGTGGAGGCGGTGGCGGACGGGCGCCGGATCGCTGTCGGCAACGCCAGGCTGATGGCGCGCCTCGGGATCACGCCGCCCGCGGTGAAAACGGCGGGCACGGTCGTGTTTCTCGCCGAGGACGGGCAGTATCGCGGCGCAATCGTGATCGAAGACGCGATCCGGGACGGCGCAGCGGAAGCCATTGCAGCGCTGCGCGAAGCCGGGGTGCGGCAGTGCGTGATGCTCTCCGGCGACCGGCAGACAGCCGCGCAGGCGGTCGGCGACCGGCTCGGGCTGGATGCCGTGCACGCGGAGCTGCTGCCGGCGGAAAAAGTCGGCTGCGTTGAGGCCATGCTTGCGGAAAAAGGGCCGAAGGAGATCCTCGGCTACGTCGGCGACGGCATCAACGACGCCCCCGTGCTCACGCGCGCGGACCTGGGCTTCGCCATGGGCAGCCTTGGCTCGGACGCCGCAATCGAAGCGGCGGATATCGTCATAATGGACGACGATCTGCGCCGCCTGCCGACACTGGTGCGCATCGCGCGCAAAACGATGCGTATCGTGCGCGAGAATATCTGGTTTGCGCTGGGAATCAAGCTCCTGGTGATGCTGCTCGGCGCGCTCGGCTTCGCGAATATGTGGATGGCCGTGTTTGCAGACGTCGGCGTTTCGGTGCTGGCGATTCTGAATGCCATGCGGATGCTGCGCGTCAAATAAACCGATCAACATTATATAAAAGAACCCGCTCGAGGTCTTCCGGCATCCGGATGCTTCGAGCGGGTTTGGCTTATATTTGGGTTTATTCCTCCAGCGCGGAGAGGGCCTGCGCAATGCGAGCGAGGTCGTCTTTGTCATAAAATGCCAGCTCCAGCACGCCGTCCTCTTTGCCGCGGCGGGTGACGACCCGCGCCTTGCGGCCGAGCGCCTGATTGAGAGAAAGCTCCACCTCGTCATAGAACGCGGCGCGGCTTTCCTTCCTGGGCGCTTCTTTTTTCGGCTTGCGCAGCAGCTTGACATAAGCTTCCGTCTGCCGCACGGAGAGCCGGCGGTCCAGCACGGCCTGCGCAGCCGCTTCGACCTCCCCTGCCCCTTCGAGCGCAAGCAGCGCCCGGGCGTGGCCGGCGGAGAGCTGCCCGCTCTGCACCAGCTCGCGCACAGACTGCGGGAGCTTGAGCAGCCGCATGGTGTTCGCCACCGCTGCGCGGGATTTGCCCACCGCCTCCGCCGCTGCCGCCTGCGTCAGGTTGAATTCTTCGATCAGCGTTTCATAACCGCAGGCCTCCTCGATCGGGCCCAGATCCTCGCGCTGCAGATTTTCGATCAGAGAAATTACAGCGGCGTCTTCGTCGCTGATGTTTTTAATGACGACCGGCACCGCCGTCAGCCCCGCCATGCGGCTAGCGCGCCAGCGGCGTTCGCCGGCGATCAGCTGATAGCCGCCGCCGAGCATCGGGCGCACCAGCAGCGGCTGCAGGACGCCGTGCTTCGCGATGGAATCCGCCAACTCCGCCAGCGCGGTCTCGTCAAATTCGCGACGCGCCTGGTTTTTATTCGGCTCAATGTCAATAATTGGCAATTCTACCGGCGGCACGTGCGCGGTATCTTCGATGGAATTGTCTGAAAACAGGGCGTTGATGCCGCGCCCCAGCCCGGTTTTTTTCACTGCCACGGTGTTCTCCCCTTTCGCATCACTCGTTTTTGCTCAGAAATTCCTCCGCCAGCTTTTCATACGCCTTGCTGCCTTTGGAATGTTTATCATAATACAGGACCGGCATGCCGTAGCTCGGCGCCTCCGACAAACGCACGTTGCGCGGGATAAAGGTGGCGTAGACCTTCTTCGGGAAGCAGCGCTTGACTTCGTCCACGACCTGCTGCGTCAGATTAAGCCGCCCGTCATACATCGTGAGCAGCACGCCCTCGATCTCCAGATAGGGATTATACATCCGTTTTACGGTGCGCACGGTGGAGATCAGCTGGCTCAGCCCCTCCAGCGCATAGAATTCGCACTGGATCGGCACCATCAGCGTATCCGCCGCGCACAGAGCGTTCAGCGTGACCAGCCCGAGCGAGGGCGGACAATCCAGCAGGATATAATCATAGTCCTCGTTCACAAGCGCGAGCGCCTGCCTGAGCCGCGCTTCGCGGTGCGGCAGCTCGATGAGCTCCAGCTCCGCGCCGGCGAGATCCATGCTCGAGGGCATCAGCCAGACGTTTTGGAATTCGGTTTTCAGAATAGCCTCCCCTGCCCCGCAGCCGCCGAGCAGCACGTCGTAGCTCGTGTGTTCCAGCCCGCGTTTGTTGACGCCGAAGCCGCTTGTGGAGTTGCCCTGCGGGTCGATATCGACCAGCAGCACCCGTTTGCCCTTTGCGCCGAGCGCGGCGGTCAGATTGACGGCGGTCGTTGTTTTGCCGACGCCGCCTTTTTGATTGACGATTGCAACGGTTTTGCCCATTCTGCAGCCTCCCGAACCGAAGTTTGGCTTCAGTATAGCATAGATTTGCTGAAATTGGAAGAGAAAAAGCGAAAAAATGCGAAAAGGACAGACCCGAAGGCCTGCCCTCTCCGCGGATGTGGGTGTGAAAGAGAAAGATATGGTATGAGAAGATGGCGTTTTCAGCGGACAGTCCCCTGCCCTGTGTTTCACGTGAAACACGTCGGATTGTGTCAGGCGCTGTTGGCCGACGCTTTCGCGGCCTTAATGACGTAGCCCTTGCTTTTTGGGATGCGCACGATATATTCGATGTATTCCTCGGTTTCGCTTTTGGCCGAATCCGCGGCGATGCCGGCGCGCCGCATCGTATCCACGGCGTGGTTGAGCGTGTTGACAAAGATGCGCACGTCCTTGAACAGCTTCATCGGCGGCGTGCGGTGATGCGCGTCGTTCTGCAGCATCTGTGTGATCAGGCGGTCGGTTTCCTGCACATTCAGCCGCTTTTCCGCGATGATCGCAAGCGCGCGCTCCATTTGGCTGAAGGAGGTCAGGCGGAGCAGCGCGCGGGCGTGACGTTCGGTCAGATTCTCCTGCGTGATTTTCATGCGGATATCCTCCGGCAGGCGCAGCAGACGCAGCTTATTGGAGATCGTCGGCGGCGCCTTGCCGAGCTTGCGGCAGACGTCGTCCCGGCTCATGCCGTGATCCGTGATCAGCTTCTGGATCGCGGACGCTTCTTCAAAAAAGCCGAGGTCACAGCGCTGCATGTTTTCGATCAGCGCAAATAGGGCGGATTTTTCATCGGAGGCATCCATCACGATGCACGGAATCAGCTTGATCCCGACCAGCCGCGCTGCGCGCAGGCGGCGCTCGCCTGTGATCAGCTCATAAGCGCCGTTTTCATTCAGGCGCACCGCGATTGGCTGCAGGATGCCGTTTTGGCGAATGCTCTGTGCCAGGCCCTCCAGCGCGTCAAAATCAAAGCGCTGCCGCGGCTGATGCGGATTCGGATAGATTTCCTCCTGCGGGAGCAGCAGGATCTGCCCGCCGACCTTATATTTTCGCTCTTCAAAAAAACACCCCCGTGCGGAATGATCAGGCGATCCGTTTGACTGCCTTTATCATACCACCGCAGCGGGAGTTTGTCCAATGGTTTCGGTCGGGAGGATCCGACGGAAACCGACGTTCAATTCTAAAATTACAGGGGCTTTTTGGCGATTTGCGTGCCCGGACGCGGATAATTTGTCGGCGTTTGCGACGTCTTTTCGATCAGAAGGATCGTGCGGCTGCTGCCGTCGGCCAGCGTGTAGGTTTTTATATCTCTAACCTTGCCGCCGAGGATCCGGATCGCCGCCGCGGCCTGCGCCAGCTCTTCCTCCGCGCGCACGCTTTTCATTGCAGCCAGACAGCCGCCGATGCGCAGCAGCGGGAGCGCGTATTCGCAGAGAACGGGCAGCGCGGCGACCGCACGGGAGCAAACGAGATCAAAGTCGGCACGATACGCCGGATCCCGGCCGGCGACCTCCGCGCGCTGGTGCAGCGTCTGAACGGTCAGGCCGAGCGCTTCCGCCGTCGCCGCAGCATAGGTCAGCTTTTTTGCGGTGCTGTCCAGCAGCGTCATCTGCAGGTCCGGGCGCAGGATCAGCAGCGGCAAACCGGGGAACCCCGCGCCGGTGCCGAGATCCAGCACAGCGGCGCCGGTCGGGAGCGGGAGCGCGGCCGCAACGGTCAGAGAATCCGCGAAATGTTTGGTGACGATTTCCGCCGGTTCGGTGATGGCGGTCAGATTCATCACTTGATTCTGCGTGACCAGCGCCTGCGCCAGCCGGTCGAATTGTTCCAGCTGCGCGTCGCTCAGCTCCACGCCGAGGGCAGCCGCTTCGGTTTGCAATTGGTATTTATCGATCATGGGAGGCTCCTTGATTGGACAGATAAATCAATAGGACGGAAATGTCGGCGGGGGAAACGCCGGAAATACGGGAGGCCTGACCGACCGTTTCCGGTCGGATCTTGCCGAGTTTTTCGATCGCTTCCAGCCGCAGGCCGGTGATGGCCTGGTAATCGAGGTCGGCGGGCAGGCGCCTGACCTCAAGCCGACGCAGCTCTTTGATCTGCTGCTCCTGCCGTTTGATATAGCCTTCATATTTGATGTCGATTTCGACTTGCTCAAAGATTTCCGGGGGCAGGGGAGGGCGATCCGGATCGAACGGCGCGAGCGCGGCATAATCCACCTGCGGTCGGCGCAGCAGCTCGATCATTTTGACGCCCTTTTCAAGCGGAGATGTTTCACGTGAAACAAGCATGGCATCCAGCGCCGGTGTTTTCGGGATCGAGAGCGCTTCCACGCGGGCGCGTTCCTGCGTGATCTGCGCAAGCTTCGTCTGAAACCGCTGCCAGCGATCCTCAGAGATCAGCCCGACGGCGTAGCCGAAGGGCGTCAGACGGCGGTCGGCGTTGTCCTGCCGCAGCACCAGCCGATATTCAGAGCGGGAGGTCATCATGCGGTAGGGGTCCGTGCAGCCCTTCGTGGCCAGATCGTCGATCAGGGTGCCGATATAGGAGGTTGTGCGGTCAAGGATGAGCGGCGGCTTGCCAATAACGGGGCTGATCGTGCTGGTGGGATATCCTTTCGGCTATTTTATGGCCAAGCTCCCACC
>JAFWCS010000227.1 GCA_017534365.1 Clostridia bacterium
CGGCAACAACTATTCCGACGAATGGAAGGCCGAAGCCATGCGGCGCGGCCTGAAGAACCTCCGGACCCTGCCGGCATGCGCATCCTGCCTGCTTGAGGACGAAAACGTGGCGCTGCAGCCGGTCACTCCCACTCCACGGTGGCGGGCGGTTTGGACGTGATATCATAGACCACGCGGGAGACGCCGGGGACTTCGTTGGTGATGCGGCTGCTTGCGCGTTCGAGCGCTTCATAGGGCAGCCGCGTCCAGCTTGCGGTCATAAAATCGTCGGTCGTGACCGCGCGCAGGGCGACGGTCCGGCCGTAGGTGCGCGCGTCGCCCATGACGCCGACGCTGCGCGTATCTGTGAGCACGGCGAAATACTGATCCGGCCGCTGCGCCGGGTCGAGCCGGTCCAGCTCTTCGCGAAAGATCGCGTCCGCTTCACGCAGCTGCGCGGCCTTTTCCGCCGTCACTTCGCCGATGATCCGCACGCCGAGACCCGGCCCCGGGAAGGGCTGGCGCCGCACGATCGCATCCGGCAGGCCGCCCACGTTGTGGTGGCTCTTGATGACGGCGGCGTCGCCCTTGCCGCTTTCCACCACGTCGGGATAGATCGTGCCCTGCGCGAGGGCGTCGATCCGGCCGAGCTGTTTGGCTTCTTCCTCAAACACGCGAATGAATTCCGCGCCGATGATCCGGCGCTTCTGCTCCGGCGCGGTCACGCCGGCAAGCTGAGCAAAAAAACGTTCCTGCGCGTTGACGCGGATCAGATGAATGCCGAACTGCCCGCGGAACGTGCGCTCCACGAGGTCGCCCTCCCCCTTGCGCAGCAGGCCGTGATCGACGAATACGCAGGTCAGCCGGTCACCGATCGCCTTTTGCAGCAGCACGGTGCAGACGGCGGAATCCACACCGCCCGAGAGCGCGAGCAGCACGCGCTTGCCCGCGAGCGCCTCGCGGCAGCGTGCCACGGCGGCCGCCGCGACGTCCGCCATACGCCAGTCGCCCGCGCAGCCGCAGATGCGAAACAGGAAGTTTTGCAGCAACCGGTCGCCGTATTCCGTGTGCGTGACCTCCGGGTGAAACTGCACGCCGTAGAGCTTGCGGGCGTCGTCCGCAAAGGCGGCGCAGGCGCATTGCTCCGTGCGCGCGATCACCGAGAAGCCGGCGGGCAGGGCCTGCACCTCGTCCCGGTGGCTCATCCAGCAGACGCTTTCCGCCGGGATCTCCGCAAATAAAGCATGGCCGTCCGCGCGGACGGCCGTTTTTCCGTATTCGCTGCCGCGCTCCGAAGGCGCGACTTTGCCGCCCGCGAGGAACGCAAGCAGCTGATGGCCGTAGCAGATGCCGAGGATCGGGATGCCGAGCGCGAGGATCGCCGCGTCGCAGGTCGGGGCCTCCGGCGCATAGACGCTGTGCGGACCGCCGGTGAAAACGATCCCGCGATAGCCCGCAGCCCGGAGCTCCGCCGGGGAAACGGCCTGATATGACTTGATTTCCGCGTACACATGCGCGGCGCGGATGCGGCGGGCGATCAGCTGATCATACTGCCCGCCGAAATCCAGAACGAGAATTTTATCCATTCTGCGCCTCCAAAGCCGCGCCGACAAAGCCCAGAAACAGCGGATGCGGGCGGTTCGGGCGGCTCTTGAATTCCGGATGATACTGCACGCCGACGAAGAACGGGCGCGCCGTGAGCTCCACGGTTTCCACAAGCGTGCCGTCCGGCGAGAAGCCGCTGAGGGTCAGCCCTGCCGCCTGCAGCGCGGCGCGGTACTCGTTGTTGAATTCATAGCGGTGGCGGTGGCGTTCGCTGATCTCGGGCAGGCCGTAGCAGCGCGCCATGGTCGTACCCGGCCGGATCTCGCAGGGATAGGCGCCAAGGCGCAGGGTGCCGCCCTTGTCGATCTCGTCGCTCTGCCCGGGCATGAAATCGATCACCTTGTTTGCGCACTGCTCGTCGAATTCGCCGGAATTCGCATCCGGGATGCCGGCAGCGTGGCGGGCGAATTCGATCACGGCGATCTGCATGCCCAGGCAGATGCCGAAATACGGGATCTGCTTCTCCCGCGCATACTGCGCCGCGAGGATCATGCCCTCGATCCCGCGGCTGCCGAAGCCGCCCGGCACAAGGATGCCGCCCAGCCCGCCGAGCTGCGCCTCCAGATTCCCGGCGTTCAGCGTTTCCGAATCGATCCAGTGAATGTTGATCTTTGCGTTGAGCGTGTAGCCTGCGTGGCGCAGCGCCTCCGCGACGGAAAGATAGGCGTCATGCAGCGCGACGTATTTGCCGACCAGCCCGATCTCCACGGTCCGCTGCCGGTGCTTGATGCGCGCGACCAGCGCGAGCCAGTCGTCGAGCGCGGGCGGCGGCGTCTGCAGGCCGAGCTCGCGGCACACGACGTCGGAAAACCGCGATCGCTCGAGCATCAGCGGCGCCTCATAGAGATTGGGCAGGGTGATGTTTTCGATCACGCAGTCCGGCTTGACGTTGCAGAACAGCGCGATCTTCTGAAAGATGCTCTCCTCCAGCGGTTCGTCGCAGCGCAGCACGATGAGATTCGGGTGCACGCCCATGCCCTGCAGCTCCTTGACGGAATGCTGTGTGGGCTTGGATTTGTGCTCCTCCGAACCGTGGAGATAGGGCACGAGGGTCA
>JAFWCS010000228.1 GCA_017534365.1 Clostridia bacterium
CTGGCTGAAGGCGCAGCTGGACGCCGCAACGGCGGAGGATCCGCACAAGCCGGTGTTCTTCATGCATCACGAGCATGTGCGCGGCACGGTCTACGGCAGCTCGCTCTATGACGGCTGGGGGATCACGCGGTTCACCTCTATCCTGAATCAATATCCGCAGATCGTGGATTTTTCCGGGCATTCCCATTATCCGCTGAATGATCCGCGCTCGATCTGGCAGGGCGGCTTCACGGCGGTCGGCACCGGGGCGATCACCTATTCGGAATTCACGATCGACGCCATCCGCACCTATCATCCCGCGGATTCCCGCGCGACCGCGAGCTGCTGGATCGTCGAGCTGGACGCCGACAGCAACCTGCGCCTGCGCGGCTACGACGTGAATGAAGGCGCGCTGCTCTGCGAAGAAATGCTGCAGAACCCCGCCGACCCCGCGAACCGGGATTACACCCCCGCAAAGCGCGAAGCCGCCTCGAAGCCGCCGGTGTTCGCAGAGGATGCTGTGCTGACGCTCGAGACCGATTTCGGCGCCTGCACGGTGACCGTGCCCGCTGCGCAGTCCGCGGACGGCCTGCCGGTCGTGCTGTATCGCGTCGTCGTCAAGGACAGCCTCGGTCTCCCGGTCTGCAAGGACTGGATCCTGCCGAGCTATTACCGCGCCATCCCGCAGGAGACGGTGAGCAAAACGCTGACCGACCTGCCTGCCGGCGCGTATACGGTTTCCGTCGTGGCGGAGAACGCCTACGGCATGCAGTCCGCGCCGCTGCAGGCGACGGTGCAGGTCGAGGGCGAAAGCGGCGTGCGCGGGCTTTTCGTCCGGATCTCCGCGCTGTTCAACACGATCAAGGAATTCTTCGTGCGGCTGTTCTGGTAAGGCCGGAAGCTGCAAGTGGACCGATAAAAGGAGGCTTGTGAAATGTTCAAAAAACTGATCTCGATCCTGCTCTGCGTCGCTTTGCTCGGCGGCTGCGTCTGCCTGTGCGCGAGCGCAAAGACCAGCGAAGAGGCCGATACCCATCTGCAATACGGGCAGGACGGTAAATTCCGCATCATGCAGATCTCCGATATGCAGGATTTCTTCCCGATGAAATCCATTACGAAAAAAGTGATCAGAAAAGCGCTCGATACCTATCCCGTGGATCTGATCGTGCTCACCGGCGACAATATCTCCAGCACCTCGCTCGTCAAGCCCTATGCCGCGCTGGCGATCAACGAATTTATGTCGATCTATCAGAACTACGGCATCCCCGTCGTGATGGTGTTCGGCAACCACGACGATGAAAGGACCACGGCGGACAAGGCCTATCAGATGTCCGTTTACGAGCGTTACAAATGCTTCATCGGCTGCGCGGGTGAGGACTTCGGCGAGAGCAACCTCGGCACCTACTATGTGCCGATCTATTCCTCCGCGGATAAAAACGTGATGGTCAGCAACATCTGGATGATCGATTCCGGCACCTACAACGAGGAGAACGATCTCGGCGGCTACGCCTGCGTGACAAAGAAACAGATCGAATGGTACAAAGCCGCCTCCGAAAAGCTGGAGCGCGAAAACGGGCATAAGATCCCGTCACTGATGTTCCAGCACATCGTGGTCCCCGAGATCTGGGACGCGCTCGAGGCGCATGACGCGCAGGTGGAGGGCAGCGTCGGCCACAACGGCAAATTCTACACCCTGCCGGATGGCGCGAAGGGCACGCTCGGCGAAACGCCCTGCCCGCCGAATTACTCCAACGGCCAGTTTGACGCCGTGCTCGAACGCGGCGACGTGATGGCGATGTTCTTCGGCCACGACCACGTCAACACCTATGAGGTCGCCTACAAGGGCGTCGATCTTGTCAACACGCCGGGCGTCGGCTTCCGCTCCTACAACAGCATTGACGAAGGCGTGCGCCTGATCACGCTCGATGAGAACGCGCCCGATACTTACGAAACAGAGGTCGTCTCCTATTTTGATCTGTTTGATGAAAACGATCCGGTGGCGTATAACCTCTTCATGTCCGAATCCCGCATCGTTGACGATTCCGAGCACTTCGGCTATTTCGTCAAATACGTCCTTGCGGCGATCAGCGCCCTGTTCACGCGATAAAACAAGCGCCCGGCCGGCTGCGTCTTGCGATCCGGCCGGGATTCTGCTATAATGGAAGAAAGAATGCTTTCAGGAGGGATTTTTTATGTTTGAACGCCTTGCCTCGGCGCTGCATCTTGCGTTCCGGCAGCAGGATGCGATCGCCCGCGTCGGCCGGATCCTGACCTCCGGCGGCTTTTCGCTGAAAAAGCTGCTTGCCGCAGCGATCGCCTTCATTGAAATGTTCGGCTGCGTGATCAGCGACCATCCGCTCACGCCTTACGGCGACGGCCCGGCGCTGGAGGGCTACGAACAGGTCTTTTTTGATGATTTCAACGGCGACGCGCTGGATCAGTCAGTCTGGCAGCTGCGGCATCCCGGCCGCAATTCCTACCGGCAGGCGACGGTCGAAAACGGCAACCTGCTGCTGACCGGCGAATATCTGGAGGACGGCGAGAACGGCCCGGGGTGGTACAGCTGCGATCTGCAGCTGCGGCAGAAATATCTGCGCGGCTATTTTGAGATCCGCTGCAAATGCAGCGACACGGCGGATTTCTGGAGCGCGTTCTGGATCCAGGCGGATCATCCCTATGACCATACGCTCTCGCAGGGCGGCGTCGGCGGCTGCGAGCTGGATATTTTCGAGGCGATGTTCGCTTCGGAATCGAGCGCGCTGCGGCGCAACGCCGTGGTGCAGACCGTGCACTGCAACGGCTGGGATGACGACGAGGAACACATCGATTCCCGCATCCTCGGCAAATTCAAGGTGGACGATCCCTACGGCGCATACCATACCTATGCGCTGCAGTGGACGGAAACGGAGTATATCTTCTACATCGACGGCGTGGAGTCGGCGCGCTCGTCCTTCGGCAACGGCGTCTCGCAGGCGGAGGAATACGTCTGCGTCTCGCTCTGCACCCCGCAGGAATGGACGATCAGCCGCGATACCCGCGCGGTCTTCACCGTGGATTACGTCAAGATCCTGCAGCTGCCCTGAGCAGCATCACGAAAGAACAGCGAAAAAGGGACCCGCGCGGCGTTGCAGCCGTGCGGGTCCCTTGCATTACGTTTGAGTTTTTTTCTTTTTTCTCCGCAGAAGCAGCGGCACGGCGACGGCTGTGACCGCAAGGATCGCCGCGAGGATCAGGGCAGGCACGAGCAGCTTTCTGCCGTTGCCGCGCAGCCTTGCGTCCGCTTCTTTTGCGAGCGTGTCCGATGCCGCGTCAATCTCCGTATCCAGCTGCGCAAAAGCGCGCCGGAGATACTATGTGCGCGCGGCGGCGTAGGTGGGCAGCTGCAGATCTTTCCGTTGGCCGACGCTGTAATTCCAGCGCACGGCGTCCGCCTGTGCGGAGGCGGCGATGCTGTCATAAAGCGCCTGGATCTGCGCGGGAAGCGCGGCGTCGAAGCGTTCCGCCAGCGACGGCAGACGTGCTGCCATCAGATCAACGAAGCTGCGCTGCGTGCAGAGCAGGTCGAGAAAGGCACGCATGCCGCTTTCGTCAACGGTCAGCTGTTCGCCGCGCTGCGCCGCGGCCAGACTGCGGGCGCATTGCAGCGGGAGCGTCGGATCCTCCATGCTCTGGTCGAAATCCCAGACCGGCCCCATCACGAACCGCTGCGAACCGGCCGGCAGATAGAGATACCAGCTGGTGCAGCCGC
>JAFWCS010000229.1 GCA_017534365.1 Clostridia bacterium
CCAGCTGCCGGCCTTGCCATTCGCCCCGATTCAGGCAGAACAGGCCGAACCGCAGCAGATTCCGGGAGGTGCACAGGATGCCGCTGCCCGTCCAGGAGCGGCCCTCCGGCGTTTGAATGCACCAGATATCCCTGGAAACGCCCAGCGTGTCCAGCAGGGGCCGCATATAATCCAGGATCGGCATGCCGGTGATTTTTTCTACGATGGCGCACAGGGTGGTGGTGCCGGCGGTGTCGTAGTGGAACACGGTGCCGGGCTCATGCTTGGGCTTTTTATTGTCGAAGAAGGTTTTCACGAAATCAGGATCGTCCCAATCGTAGGAATTATCCTCGTTGGGGGTGGCCATGCGCAGCAGATCGCGGACGGTGGCCCGCAGGGTATAAGGCGAGGGATGCTCCGGCAGGTATTCGGGGAAGAAATCCGCCACCTTGTCATCCAGCGTCAGTCTGCCTTCCGTCACCAGCATGCCGATGGCCACATAGGTGAAGCTTTTGCTGACGGAATACATGGTGTGCGGCGCGTCATGACGATAAGGCGCGCGATAGCATTCGAGCGCAACCTTGCCCTCGCGCAGCACCATCAGGGAGTGCAGCTCGATCTGCTGGTCGTCAAAGTCCTCGATCAGGCGTTTGAGCTCGGCGGAGCTGACGCCGACCTGCTCCGGAAACTGCGCATGGGGGAGCGCTTTCGGATCCTTCTTTTCTGCCATGAATCTCACCGTCGGCGCAGCAGAGCCTTGCGCCGCCCTTTCCGTCAAAGTCCGGAGACGCCGGCTTTGCGCAGACCTCTCCACATTAGATTTTTAAATTATACCATAAAGCAGAAAAAAAGAAAACCATTCCGCAGAAAATTTTTTAGAAAAAAATCAAACAAATGTTTGCATTTTCTGAACATTTGTGCTATAATAGGTCTGCAAGCAGTGTATTCATGAAAGAATTTGAAAAATAATTGCGGAAATGAGGGCTTTCTGATGAAACCGATTACACCGATCCAGCAGCGCATTTACGAATATCTTCTCGAGAAATCCAAGGAGAACATGAAGCCGACCGTGCGCGAGATCGGCGCTGCCGTCGGGCTGCGCTCCACCTCCTCCGTGCAGGCGAATCTGGATGCGCTCGAGGCGGCGGGCTATATCCAGCGTTCCCCGATGCTCAAGCGCTGCATCCAGATCGTCGGCCAGGCGGATCACGTGACCCACGTGCCGCTGCTCGGCACCGTCACAGCCGGTATGCCCATCCTCGCGGTGGAGGAGATCGAGGGCTATCTGCCCTTCTCCATGCCCGGCGCGAGCGACAAGGAGCTGTTTGCGCTGCGCGTCAAGGGCGAGAGTATGCTCTGGGCCGGCATCCTCAACGGCGACATCGTCATCGTCGAGCGCACGCCGACGGCGAAGAACGGCGAGATCGTCGTTGCGCTGATCGAGGATGAGGCCACGGTCAAGACTTTTTATAAAGAGGACGGCCACTTCCGACTGCAGCCGGAGAACGACGCCTATGAGCCGATCATCGTCAACGAGGTTGTGATTCTCGGGAAGGTCATTGCGAGTTATCG
>JAFWCS010000230.1 GCA_017534365.1 Clostridia bacterium
CGGATGATCCATAATCATGACTTTAGCCATAAAGATTCAACCTCCAAACAGAATAATCTATATTTTTGAAATCAGAATCGTTCTTCAAGCGCATTGATCTGCGCAATTCTGCGCGCATGGCGCTCTTCGCCGCTGAACGGCGTATCCAGGAAGAGATCGACCAGCTCGATCGCTTTCTCCGGCGTCACGACGCGGCCGCCCAGGCAAAGAATATTTGCGTCGTTGTGCCGGCGGGTCATCTCAGCGGAACAGGCGTCCGAACAGCAGGCTGCGCGAATGCCACGCACTTTGTTGGCCGCCATGGAAATGCCGACCCCGGTGCCGCAGAAGAGCAGCCCGAGCGCGCATTCTCCGCCGGCCACGGCGCGGGCCGCTTTTTCGGCGTAGATCGCGTAGTCGGCGGAATCCGGCGTATAGGTGCCGTAATCCTTGTAAGCAATGCCGCGCACATCCAGATGCGCCATCACGGCGGTTTTCAGTTCGAGACCGGCATGGTCACAACCCAAAGCAATCATACGGATTCTCCTTTTTTAATTCTTAACTCGCGTTCTGCCTGCGGCAGACGTAAATAGGCGGGCGTCAGGCGGTCCGGGGCATCAAAGCTGCCGCTGATCAGCGCCGCGCGCGCAACGCCGTAAGCGCTCTGAAACCGGCGACTTTCGTCTGCAAGCCGCCCGTTCGGCAGATCCCTGCACGCCTGTGCAGCAACGGAAGCCCCGTCGCCGGCAAAATAGATGGGCGCGTCATACGCTTTCAGCAGAGCTGCCAGATCAGTCGTCGGCATGGCCGCATCCTGTGTCAGTCTTGTCACAACACCGTGCTTCACAGAAAACAGCGCGGTATAAACCTGACCGCAGCGCGCGTCCATCGCCGCGCAGATCACGGCGTCGGTATCGCAGAAATTATAAGCAATGCTTTCCAGTGTCGAAACCCCGGCGCATGGACGTTCGCCGACGGAAGCCAGCCCCTTGACAGCGGCGACACCGATCCGCACGCCCGTAAATGAACCGGGACCGGCATTCACGGCGAAAGCGTCAACGTCCTCGATTTTCAGATCCGCCTGCCGCAGCGCGTGATCGACCATCGCCATCAAGGTGCGGCTGTGCGTCAGACCGGCGTTCACAAAGCAGGAGGAAAGCAGATGCGCATCCTGCGTGACGGCAACGCCGGCGGTTTTGGCAGAGGAATCAATGGCGAGGATTTTCAAATCAGTCAGCTCCGATCACGGTGATCCGCCGCGCGAGCGGATCGGGTGTTTTTTCGATCGTAATGCGAATGCAGTCCGGCGGAAGCGCGGCTTCGATATTTTCGCTCCATTCAATAAGAAGCTGCGCGCCGGTATCCAGATAATCAAAGAAACCGGTTGAATACAGATCCTCCCACCCGGAAATGCGATACATATCGAAATGATACAGCTTTTGATTGCCGGCGCCGTATTCATTCACAAGCGCAAAGGTCGGGCTGCTCACTTCGGCTTCAATCCCGCGCCCGCGCACATAGCCGCGCGCAAAGGCGGTCTTGCCCGCGCCGAGATCGCCGAATAACGCGATCACAGCGCCCGCAGGCGCTTTTGCGGCAAGGGAAGCGGCCAGCGCTTCCGTTTCCGCCGGTCCGTGCGTCAAATACTCAGCCATTTTTATTCTTCTCCGGCTTTTTTGGAAGAAACGATCTCGGCGCCGAATGGCATGAGCGAAAGCTTCGCAAGCTTGAAAAACTGCTTGCCGAACGGAATGCCGACGATCGTGATGCACCAGAGCAGGCCGAAAAGCGCATTTTCCAGCGCCATCGGCAGGCCGCTGAAGATCACCCAGATGACGTTGATCAGCGCTGATACCATGCCGCCTTTGAAGCGGATCTCCTTGCCGAAGGGCGAAAAGCTCAGCTTCGCGAATTTAAAGCACTGTTTGCCGATCGGAATGCCGACGATCGTGACGCACCAGAACAGCCCGGCGATACACCAGGAAAGGCCGCTCAGCAGACCGCCGAACAAAAACCACAGCACGTTGCCAATCGTTTTCATAGCAGCCGGCCTTCCCGTTTATGCGGGAGCTTCGCCCGCTTCAAAGCGCTCCACAAGCGCGTTGACCTGATCGGGCACGTTGGTGATGATGCCGTCAACGCCGCATTTGAGCATCCGGTTGACAAGATCCGGGCCGTCGACGGTCCAGACATTGACGCCGATGCCGTTCTGATGCAGCTTTTCAACGTAATGCTTGTTGACAAAGGAAAAATGCGGGTGCAGATATTCGACGCCGAGCTCCTTGGCAAAGCCGACGTAATTGAAAACCATTTTTTGCCAAGCGATCTTTTCGTTCGGGCTGTAGAGGAAGCCGGTTTTGCACTTCGGATCGATCTTTTTCGCTTCGATCAGAAGCTCATGATCAAAGCTGGAGATCAGGAGCTTGTCAAACAGACCGTGCGCTTTGGCCGCTTTTATGGTTTTTTCCACAAGGCCGGTCTCACCGTGGAGCGGGGGTTTCAGCTCGATATTCATCACGCTGATATCCGCATTTTCGCACAGCGTCAGAAACTCCTCGACCGTCGGGAGCGTCACGCCCTTGAACTGGGGGCTGAAATAGGAGCCGAAGTCGTGGGCGCGCAGCGCTTCGAGCGTCATCGTCGCGATCTCGCCGGTGCCGTCGGAGGTTTCGTCGATCGTGTAGTTGTGGCAGATGACCGGCACGTCGTCCATCGTCAGATGAACGTCGGTCTCAAAGCCGTCGACGCCGATCTCAAGCGATTTTTCAAACGCAGGGATCGTATTCTGCGGGGCCTGTTTGTTTGCGCCGCGATGAGAGATCACTTTGCAGATGGCCATAAACACATCACCTTTCTTCATCGAAGAGCGTGCAGCCGCTTTGACGGAACTGCGCGATCATTTCCTCCGCCCGCGCGCGGGTCAGGCCGAAATGCGTGCATAGACAGTCGATGCAGCAGAACTGCTGCGCTCCTCTGTTAATCATTTTTTTATGAAATCCGATATCGTTGCGGTCCAGCGTCTTGCCGCATCGCATGCAGACAAGCATCGGTTATTTCGTCAGCTTGCAGATGTAGCATTCGCAGTCGTGCGCGGGGACGCGGCGGCGCAGGAATTCCTTCTTGACGCCGAGGCTTTCGCCCGTGAAGACGTCCGTCATCTCGAGGCCGTAACCGGAGGCGGCGGGAATGCCGATGTTTTCGAAGAACAGATTCAGATGCGTATCATAATCGTTGAAGTTCGCCAACATCACCGCAATCTCGTTGTCGGAAAGAAGCTTCACGAACACACGCGCGTCGTTTTCACGCTCGGGCGCGAAGCAGGGGCGCGCTTCTTTATCCTGATTGATACGCAGAAGGGCCTTGTTCTTGACCAGCGTAAGCGTCTGCTCGCTGAAGGTGCGGATATCGCCGC
>JAFWCS010000231.1 GCA_017534365.1 Clostridia bacterium
CTTCGGTCGCGGCGTTTACGGCACGGTCTCGCTCTATATCGCGATCTATCTGCTCGGCTCGAAGGATCTCAAGCTCGCGCTGCTGCTGCCCATGGGCATCGGCACCGCGGTCGGAACGCTCCTGGTCAACTTCGTGCTCAAGAAATTCAGCACCAAGCAGACCTACATCATGTTCTGCGTCTACGGCGCGACGTCGCTGGCGATCCTGTATTTCGTCGCCACCGGCATCGGTTTCCGCAGCGAGCTGATCGTTCCCTTCCTGATCCTCAACTTCTTCTGCGGCCTGCAGCACGGCAACACGAACGTGACGCCGAACATCATGATCGCGGACTGCGTGGACGAGATCGAATACAAGAGCGGCAAGCGGCAGGAGGGTCTTGCCTACGCCGGCTTCGGCCTGTTTGCCAAGGTGGCCTCCGCCTTCACCAAGGCGCTCGGCCCCTGGCTGCTCTACACCTGGAGCGGCTATATGGCCTCCACGAACGCGAACGTGGCCTACGCCGCGCAGAGTGACGCGACGCTCAACAAATTCCTGATGATCTACACCATCATCCCCGCGGTATTCGTCATCCTGCAGGGCGTGCCCATTCTCTTCTATGACATGGTCGGCGAAAAGAAGGAACTGATCACCAAGGCGCTCATGGAGCGCCGCGCAGCCGCCGCTGCCGAAGACGCCGCGGCCGACGCAGAATAAGGAGGCGAGCGACATGGCTGAAAAGAAATTCAACACCAAGCTCTACGGCATCTTCGCCATCATCGCGGTCGCCACTGTGCTCGTGACGCTGACCGTGACCACCTATGTTTCCCGCTACAACGGCTTCCACGCCGAAAAAGTGGCGCAGGCCTACGTGAGCACGATCGTTGAAACCGGCGACGGCTATAACGCACTGAAAAACAGCCTGCTGAGCATGGATCAGAAATTCGGCGATTATATCCGCGTGAATTACCTCAACCCCGTCATTTATGAAGGCTACAAGCCCGGCGACGCCACAAAGGGCCTCAAGGGTCTGAACGACGAGAGCCGGAAAGGCGAAAAAACGCTGCATGACGACGGCACGCTTGAGGGGCAGCTGATCGAAAAAATGTATCCCGTCTACACGCAGCTGCTGGAAACGAACGGCGGCTGGGACGCCTGCGACGCGATCCTCACGGGCTACATCGCCGCGCTGCGCACCGAACGCGCCGCGCTCTATGGCGACGACTTCTTTGACGACGAGGTCTTCTTCACCACGCTTGAGGCAAATATCGCCGCCTACGGCGACACGCTGACCGGCACGGAGGACGCCTTTGACAAGAACACCGGCGTGCAGACCTCCTTCGCCTCGGAGGGCGCTTATCAGAAGAAATACGGCGACGATTACAAATTCACCGTGGAGCCGACTGCCGAACGGGCAGGCGTCTCCGCCTTTGAGGGATCGCCCGAATGCAAGGTCGTCACCGTGCAGGTGCGCTGCGGCGATACCGTCGTCGTCGACGGCGTGGACGTCACGCTTGTCAGAGTCGGCCGCACCTGGTACGTCGATCAGAACGCCTGCGACACCGCGGCGCTCTACACCTTCTACCGCTGAGGCAAAGAAACTGAACAGCAAAGGGCCTGCATCCGACCGGATGCAGGCCCTTCTTTTTTGCAATATGCGGGATCAATATTCAAACTCGCCTTCATACACCAGCACGGCGGAGCCGGTGAGGATCACGCGCTCGTCGGTGTAGTTGACGGTCAGGTCGCCGCCGAGAAGCTTGACTGTGACGTCCGTCCCCTTCTCGCAGAAACCGTTTTCCGTCGCCGCGATCACAGCCGCGCACGCGCCGGTGCCGCAGGCGAGGGTCTCGCCGTTGCCGCGCTCCCAGACGCGCATGCGGATCGCCGTTTTGTTGATCACGCGCACGAATTCGGTGTTGATGCGCGCCGGGAATTCCGGAGCGTATTCAAACTGCGGGCCGATTGCGGGCAGATCCAGCCCGTCGATCGCGTCGC
>JAFWCS010000232.1 GCA_017534365.1 Clostridia bacterium
CCTGGTATCCATGCCGTCCCCTGCCCTTCCGTCAAGCTTCCTTGCAGAAATCCTGCCGGATCCAGCGCACGCAGCCGGTGACAGGCATGGCGGTGAGCTTGATGAATTTCAGAGGCTTCCCGCTCAGCGCGCTGGCCTTTTCCCGCAGCAGATCCAGATACGCGTCGTTTTCGAGCTTGACGTTGATCGACCCGGAGAGCACGACCTCGATCGGCTCCGTGTCGAAGGTCAGCTCGCGGGTCAGCGCCGCGATCAGCTGCGCGCCGCGTGCAGCCATTTTTTCGCAGTAAGCCAGCGCCGGGCGATCGCCCTGCTTTGCCGCTTCAAAGAAGAAGCCGACCAGATTGCGCGCGGTCTGCGCCGCCTGCGGGCCTTCCAGCCGCTCGATCAGCGTCAGATAGTCTTCCCGCGCGGAGAAGCCGTAAGCCGCGCCGACGAGCGCGGTCAGCTTCGTTTGTTCCAGGCCGAGGAACAATTCGTCATAGATCATGCGCACCACGGCCACGCAGAGATTCTCGCCGCCCGAGCAGTCGCCGCTGAAATCGCCGAGCCCGCCGCGCTGGAGCATCGTGCCGTCCGCGCCGATCCCGTTGCAGCACACGCCGGTGCCGCAGTTGAAGCCGATGGCCGCTTTGCCGCTCGCGCCGGCCTTGACGACGATAAAGCCGTCGTTGAAGATCTCGAAGCGCTCGAGCCCCTGCGCCCGCAGGCGCGCGCACAGTGCGTCGTGCTGATAGGGGTGATCGATGCCGGCCAGGCCCATCAGCGTAAAATCGACGTCCTGCAGGGCGATCCCCGCCGTGTCGCACAGGGCGCTGACGCCCTCCATCAGGATCTCCGCCGCGCCGTCGAAGCCGGTATCCAGATTCTCATGGTTGCTGCCCGGCCCGGTGACGGACGCAAGCATCGTTTCGGTTTCGTCAAACAGAGCGAAGGCGGTCTTGGTGCCGCCGCCGTCCACGCCGATATAATAAGCCATGCTCAGCTCTCCTTGTCGAAAAACTCCGTGCAGACGTCATCCAGGCAGAAGACGCCGCGGCGGAAGGGTGCGCGGTCGATCCACATGCCGTTGGTGAAATCCGGGAACGGCACGGGCGCGCCGCCGATGGCGATCGACTGCTCCGAAAGCACGGTCACCGCCATCCACGCCGCCGTGTCGTAGACGTCGATCGGCGGAGCGGCCTCCAGGCGCAGGCTCTCCACGAACGCGGAGAGGACCAGGAAGTCCATGCCGCCGTGGCCGCCGTGCACGCCGTCAATTCTGTATTGTTTCCAGAGCGGGTGCTCGTATTCGTCGCGGTAGGCGTCGAATTTTTCCCAGGCGTGCATCCAGTTGCCCGGATCGTCCTTCGTCACGCCCTCGAGGAAGATCGCGTTGCCGTCCTCCATATAAAGGCCCTTCGTGCCCTGCACGCGGTAGCCGCGGGAATAGGGCCGCGGGAGGCTGCAGTCGTGGGTGAGCACCACGGTCTCGCCGTTGGCGCAGCGGAGCATCGTGGTCACGACGTCGCCCTCGTTGAAGGGATAATCGTTGAGGTCGTAGCCCTCGCCCATGTGCTTGCGCGTCCATTCGTTCAGCCCGCGGGATTTGGACGCCATCGCCGAAAGCGCGATATAGCGGTTGCCGCGGTTGATGCCCAGCACCTTGGAGATCGGGCCGAGCTGATGGGTCGGATAGAGCTCACCGTTGCGGTGCTGGAAATTATAGAGCCGCCCGTGACGGTTCTCGCGCCCGAGACAGATCTCATCGCGCAGATCGTGCTGATAGCCGCCCTGCATATGGATGATCTCGCCGAACACGCCCTGCTTGACCATGTTGAAGATCGCCATCTCGTTGCGGTCGTAGCAGCAGTTCTCAAGCAGCATGCAGAATTTGCCGGTCTCCTCGCTTGCGCGGACCATCTGCCAGCATTCCTCGATGCTCGCCGCGCCGCCGATCTCGATGGCAACGTGCTTGCCCGCGCGCATGGCGTCCACGGCGATGCGCGCGTGGGTGATCCAGGTGGTGGGGCACATGACGGCGTCCAGATCCTCCCGCGCGAGCAGCGCATGATAATCCAGATAGACGTCCGCCGGCTGCCCGGTCTTTTCCAGCACGATCGCCGCGCCTTCCCGCGCGCGGTCCTCGTATTTGTCACAGACCGCCGGCACGATCACGCCCTCGCAGCCGAGCAGCTCGCCCAGCATGCCGCGGCCGCGGCCGCCCAGACCGATCACGCCGATCCTGACTGTTTCTTTCATACAGAACCCCTCCCGGTCGTATTGTTATTTAAAGTAGCGCCGGAAATACTTCCGGAACTTCATCAAATACAAAGTAACGAGTTTCGTGAGCACGACGTCATAGAGAATGAACGCCACCGTGCCGATCCCCAGCAGCAGCGGCACGGCCCAGACGCCGAAGTCCTCCATCTCGTCGATCGTCACGCCCATGAGGTTGATCATCAGCACGTAGGCGAGCATCATCGAGCCGAGAAACACGGCGATTTTGATGACCCAGGACAGCGCGGCGCCGCACCGCGCCTCCGCCGCCGCCTTCAGGATCGGATAATAGCCGAAAAACGCGACGTACATCACGGCCACTTCCTTATCCGGCACGAGCAGCAGCGCAAGGACGGACACCACGGCGTAGACGCCGAAGGCCCATTTTTTGTCGATCTCGATCACGATGAACACGATCAGCGCGCCCGCGACCGCCGGCAGCGCATAGGTCAGAAACGGGATCACGGCGACCAGGATCATCATCGCTGCGGAGAGCGCCGCGACGATGCCGCCGAGCGCGCATTTGGAGCTTTGCTTCACAGTGCAGCCTCCTCGCTCAGCAGCAAGGGACCAGATCGCCGCCCATGCATTCGCAGCAGCAATCCGCGCAGAGCAGACCGGAGCAGATGTTGCGGGCGGAGCAGCCGCTGTCGCCGTTGCTGCGGCGTTCCGTCCGGTAGCCGCCGCTGCGCGTCTGATTCACCTGATCGCTGGCAGCGCGATAGGTCTTGTTGTCCGGATCCATCTGCGCCGCGCGCGCGAAATTGCTCGCCGCTTCCTCCAGCCAGCCGCGCTTTTGCTGCACGGTGCCCTTGAGATAATACCATTCCGCATCCCGCCGGGCATCCGGAATGCCGTCGAGCAGGACCTGCGCGTCCTCCAGCCGGTTGGCGCGGATCTTTTCGCGGATATCCGCGTAATCGTTGCCGCTGTAGGCGCCTGCGTAGGTGTAGCGCCCGCCGGCGGACGCCCGCTGCATGATCACGGCGTCATAGGCGCTGTTCAGCTCCTCGAGCTGCCCGTCGCCCGCGCCGCTGTCCTGCAGCGCGCGCGCCTTTTCGCGATAGGCCGCGTTGATCTGTTCTTCGGTCGCGCCGCGCGGCACGCCGAGAATGTCATAAGGATCTCTCATCGTCACTCACTCCACGGTAAATCGTTTGGTTTTCTGCGCGCCGCCCTCATATGCGGCCAGCACCCGGGCAGCGCTCTGATCCAGACCGTCCAACACAATATTTTCCAGTATTTCGCCGAACCGGGGCGCCTGCAGGGCGTCCAGCGCGTCGAGCGCGGCACGCTGCGTCAGATTCAGCATCCCCCGCACGCGGGCGGCAAAGGCCCTGCGCGCTTCGGGCGTATCGATCCGTTCCTGCGCAAAGGGGTTGAACGCGCCGCGTTTCCGATCGCGCGCCAGATCGTCGGCCGCGTCGAGCAGATAGACGTAGCGCCCGATCATATAGCCGAGGGTCCGCAGCGCGGGCTGCTTTGCCTGCGGCGCGTCGAGCGAAGCCAGCGCGCCGAGCGCCTGCGCGCTCGCGTCGGCCGCAGCGTCGATCCCTGCCTGCCCCGCCTGCTCCGTTGCCCGCTGCTGCTCCATTGCTTCGGCCACGGCGCGTTCCGCCTCCGGCGACGCCTTCGCCGCCTTGCGGTGCATCAGCCACACGAGCGAGAACAGCAGCGCCGCGCGCAGCCGGGAAAAGAAGCCGGGATCGCGCAGATCGTCGACCACCTTGTAATACACGGTGATGATCAGCGCGTCGGCGCAGGCGTCAAAGAGCGCGGTCTGCTCGCATCGGAGGCATTTTTTCGCCGGGCGATAGGGGCAGCGCGACTGCGCAAAGCTGCAGCCGCCGTCCGCCGCCGCGAGCCGCAGCAGCGCGGCAAACGCGAAATCATAGCTGAGGAACAGCTGCGCGAGCGGGGAATACCGCCGGCCGAGCGCCTTGCACAGCGAGCAGTAAACGCCGCGATAGATCTCATACTCCCGCAGCTTCAGCTCGGGCTTGAACGCCCTGACATAGCCGAGCATGCAAGCCCCCCCTTTCGCATCGCTGCATATTCATAGATATTGTATATGATTCCGCGCGAAAATCCGTTAACATATTGTAAATTTTCACGGAAGCGGGCCGATTTTTTTGTCGGTTGACTTTCGGCGGGAAATGTGATTTAATAGGGACGATCATTCGGAAAGCGAAGGTGTTTTTATGGAAAAAACCGCGCAGGAAATCGCGGCGCTGGAAGCCGCAAAGCAGGCGCTCGCGTCGAGCGGCACGCTGCAGAAGCTGCCGGCCGGTCTGACGGTCACCTATCACGCCGGCGCGCTCGGCACGCAGGACAACAGCCTGGACTCCATCCGCGTCGCCGTGGAGCGCGGCGCGCAGATCGTGGAATTCGACGTTTCCTTCCGGCCGGACGGCACGCCCGTGATCATTCACGCCGGCAGCCCCGGGCAGGACGAGGGCGAACTGCTCGCCGACGCGCTGACGATCGTTGCGCAGAGCGAAACCTGCCGCATCAATCTCGATCTGAAATCCATTGCGAATCTGCCCGCCGTCGACCGTCTGGCGCAGGAAGCCGGGCTGTCTGACCGCGTCTTTTATACCGGCGTCAACATGCTCTGGGCGCGGAAGGTGCGCCGGCAGTCCGCGATCCCCTATTTTCTGAATTTCACCCACGCGCACACCCGCGCCGGCATCGCCGGGCTGATCGCGCTGCTGAAAGCCACGGGCGCGATCGGGCTCAACGCGAATTATCACGGCGCAAACGCCGCCGAGGTCGCCGCGCTGCACCGTCACGGCCTGCAGGCTTCGTTCTGGACGGTCAACGAGGTGCCGGAGATGCTGCGCGTGCTCGCCGCCGCGCCGGACAACGTCACCAGCCGCCGTCCCGACCTGCTGAACGCCCTGCTCGGACGCGAATGATCCAAAAACGAAATAACAGAACGCGCGCTGCGGATCTCACTCTGCAGCGCGCGTTTTTTGCAATTCGGGTTTTTCAGACGTTTTCGCGATATTTCCTGCGGGCGTAGCGGAAGATAACCCAGGCCAGGCACAGCAGCAGGAACACGCCGATGCAGATCGCGTATTTCCGCGCCTCGGGCGTCAGCTTTTTGCCGTCCGTCTGCTCGGCGGCGCCGCTGTTGACCTCGCCGAAGAAGAAATCGTGCGCGCCGGAGCCGGCGGTGGGGATGTAGTTCTTCACGTCGTCCCAGAGCGTGCTCATGAGCGCGAGCGTTTCCGGCGAGAGATTGGTGAACAGCTGGGTCTTGAACGCGCCCTCCTCCGGATACAGCAGCTCGTTCTGATAATAGAGATAGTCCGGATCGTTGTAGACCTCGGTGTGCGGACTGCCGTAGCAGATGTATTCCGCGTTCGCGAGCGCCACCTCCGGCTCGTTGAGGAAGTCCAGATAGAGCTCCGCGGCGCGCTTGTTTTTGGATCCCTTCAGGATGCAGGCGGCATCCACGAAGTAGTTCACGCCCTCTTTCGGATAAACGAAGGCCAGCGCTTCATTGTTGTCGTGCATCGTGAGGTAATCGCCGACGTAATACGGCGCGTAGGCGGCCTCGCCGCCCTCCATCTTGTTGAACACCTCGTCATTGACGTAGACGGGCGAGACGTTCTTCTGATCCATCAGCAGCTCGGCGGCCACTTTCCAGGCGACCGGGGATTCCATATTGTAATCCATGCCGAGCACGCTCTGGGCGATCGCGAAAGCGTCGCGCGGATTGTTGAACATCAGGATGCGGTTCTCGTAGTCGGTATCCCACAGGGCGGTCCAGCTGTCCGGCGCCTCGTCCACCATTTCGGTGTTGTAGATCAGGCCCACGTAGCTGACCGTATAAGGAATGGAATACTCGTTGTTCGGATCGTAGGAAAGATTGCGGTATTTTTCGGGGATATACTTATAGTTCGGCACGTTGTCGAAGTTGATCTTCTCCAGCATATCCTCGGCGATCATGCGCTCGATCATATAGTCGGACGGGATGACGATATCATAGGAAACGCCGCCGCCCTTGAGCTTGGAATACATGACCTCGTTGTTGTCGTACGTGTCGTAAATGACCTCGATGCCGTATTTTTCCTCAAAGGCCTTGTTGACGTCGAGCGTGTCGTCGACGCCGTCGGAGATGTATTCGCCCCAGTTGTAGACGTAGAGCTTCGTGCCGCGCAAAGCATCGATCTCGCTCTGCGCCGGCGCGGCGAACGCCGTCGCGCAGGGCAGCGCCGCAAGCAGCAGGGCGGCCAGCAGGCAGCAGATTCTTTTCATTTTCACAAAGCCTCCTCTCACTTTTCTTTGCGTTTCTCGCGCTCATCGCTCTTGCGCTGCATGAAGTTATATAGCAGCAGCAGCACAAGGATGCTCACGAAGATCAGCGCGGAGAGCGCGTACATATCCGGCTTGACGCGCTTTTTCGTCATGGCGAAGATGGCGATCGGCAGCGTCTGGAAGCCGGGACCGCTGGTGAAATAGCTGATGATGAAATCATCCAGCGACAGGGTGAAGGCCATGATCAGCCCGGTCAGGATGCCCGGCATGATCGAGGGCAGCACCACCTTGAAAAAGGCGGAAACCGGCTTGCAGCCGAGATCCTGCGCCGCCTCGGCGAGATTCGGGTCCGTCTGCCGGAGCTTGGGCAGCACGGTGAGGATCACGTAGGGCAGGTTGAAGGTGACGTGGGCGATCAGCAGGGTGCCGAAGCCGAGCACGGTGTCCATATGGACCAGACGCCCGACGAAGACGAAGAGCAGCATCATGGAGATGCCGGTCACGATCTCGGGATTCATCATCGGGATATTCGTCGTCGCGAGCAGGCCGGCCTTGGCGGGGCCCTTTCTCATTTTGTCGATGCCCACGGCCGCGGCCGTGCCGAGCACCGTTGCGAGCGCGGAGGAACTCACGGCCAGCACGAGCGTGTTGCGAAAGGCCTGCAGCGTCGCGCTGTCATGCAGCAGGCGGCGATACCACTGCAGGGAGAAGCCGGCCAGCACGCTGGTGCTGTTGGAGGCGTTAAAGGAAAAGATCAGCAGCACAAGGATCGGCGCATAGAGGAAAAAGAACACGAGGAAGAGATAGATCCGGGAACCGATCTTCATATGGTCATCCCCTCCTCATCTCCGGTGAAGCGGTTCATGACCGCCATGCTGATCAGGATCAGCACCATCAGCACGAGCGAGATCGCCGCGCCGAGATTGTAGTTGTAGGATTGCTGGAACTGCCGCTCGATCACGTCGCCGATCAGGTCGAAGGCGCCGCCGCCGAGCTTCTGGGAAATATAGAAGGTGCTCACGGAGGGCACGAAGACCATCGTGATGCCGGAAACGACGCCGGGCAGGCTCAGCGGGATGATGCAGCGGCGGATCACGGTCAGGCGGTTGCCGCCGAGATCCTGCGCGGCTTCGATCATGGACCGGTCGAGCTTGGCCATCACGGAATAGATCGGCATGATCATATAGGGCAGGAAATTATACACCATGCCCAGGATGACCGCGAACGTGGTGTTGATCATGTGAACGCGCGGCAGCCCGAGCGAGGTCAGGAAGCCGTTGATGATGCCGTTTTCGTCCTCGAGGATTGCCATCCACGAATAGGTGCGGATCAGAAAGCTCATCCACATCGGCAGCATTACCAGCAGCACCATCGTGCGCTGGATATTCTCCGTGCGCTGCGAGATCAGATAGGCCGTCGGGAAGGCGATCACCAGGCAGATCAGCGTTGCCACGATGCCGAATCAGATCGAGCGCAGGAAGGTGGAGGTATATTTGCTCAGGGACATCACGTTCGCGGTGGTGAACGCGCCGGCGGCGTCCGTGAAGGAATAATAGACGACGAAAATCAGCGGCGCGATGATGAACAGCACCGCCCAGACCCCGTAGGGCGCGGCGGTCAGCCGGGAGCGGAAATCGGCGCGTTTGTTCATGCCTCTTCCTCCTCCGTCGCCTCCGGGTCGGACAGCTCGTCGAATTCCTCGCTGAAGGAGCTGTAGTCGCCGTACAGGCCGGAATACTCGGATTTCTTCATGATATGGATCGCGTCCGGCTCGATGTAAAGGCCGATATTGCTGCCCTCGGCGTGGAAATCCGTCGTCTGGATCATCCACTTGAAGCCGCCGATATAGACGATGATCTCAAAATGCACGCCCTTGAAGGTCACGGAGGTCACCGTGCCCTTGAGCTGCCCCTGGCCAACCGGCACCACGTCCACATCCTCGGGGCGCACGACCACGTCAACCGCCTCGTTTTTGGCGAAGCCCTTGTCCAGGCATTCAAAGCGCGCGCCGGAGAAGCGGACCAGGCAGTCGTCGAGCATGTTGCCGTCGAGGATATTGCTCTCGCCGATGAAATCCGCCACGAATGCGTTCTTCGGCTCGTTGTAGATATCCATCGGGCTGCCGATCTGCTGGATGACGCCGCCGTCCATGACCACAACGGTGTCGCTCATCGAGAGCGCCTCCTCCTGGTCGTGGGTGACGTAGATGAAGGTGATGCCCAGACGCTGCTGGATATTCTTCAGCTCCACCTGCATATCCTTGCGCAGCTTGAGGTCGAGCGCGCCGAGCGGCTCGTCGAGCAGGAGCACGCGGGGCTTGACTGCGAGCGCGCGGGCAATGGCCACGCGCTGCTGCTGGCCTCCGGAGAGGGAGTTGATATTGCGCTTGTTGAAACCCTTGAGGTTGACGAGGGCCAGCATCTCCTCCACGGTCTCCTTGATCTGCTTTTCGGGCGTGCGCCGGATGCGCAGGCCGAAGGCGACGTTCTCATAGACGTTGAGATGCGGGAACAGGGCGTAGCGCTGGAAAATCGTGTTGACCTGGCGCTTGTGAGGCGGCAGATGCTTCACGCTCTTGCCATCAAAAATAACCTCGCCTTCGTCAGGATCGATAAAGCCCGCAATGATCCGGAGGGTGGTGGTTTTGCCGCACCCGGAGGGACCCAGCAGCGTTATGAATTCCTTGTCACGAATGTTGAGGTTCAGATCTTTCAATACCTGATTATCCCCGAAGGTCACGGAGATGTTTTTGAGCTCAATGATCGCAGTTTCGTTCACTTATGCAGCCCCTCTCTGCCCTCTCGGTGAGTCGGCGGACTCCCGATCTTCGGCAATTGATAAAACAAGAAAAGCGCAGGCGCCATGCCCGCGCTTTCCAAACTTTACTATAGAGCAAAAGAAAGAAAATGTCAACTGTTTTTTTCGTTTCTATACGGGAATTTGATAAAATAAAGCCGGCGGTTCAGCCGTCCGTCTGCGCGCCGAGGATCGTTTCCATGCCGACCTTATACGGCCGCATGCCCAGCCGCTCGTAAAATGCGGCGGCGCCCGGGTTGCAGGTCCAGACGTTCAGCGTCACGTTGTAGCAGCCGTGCGCCTTTGCACAGGCCAGCGCGCGGTCATAGAGCGCCTTCCCGACGCCCTGCCGGCGCGCCGTTTCCTCCACGCAGATGTCGTCGATATACAGCGTGCGGTGCGGCTGCATCAGGCCGGTATTCTCCGTCTCCTGCAGGAAGCAGAAGGCGTGGCCGAGGATCGCGCCGTCCGCCGCTTCATACACAAAGATCTCCGCATCCGCGCGCGTGAGCAGCGCCGCGAGCTCCGCCGCCGAATACTTTGTCGCCGGGCCCTTGAACAGATCCGGCCGGCCGTTGTGATGCACCAGATCCACCTGGACCAGCAGATTCGGAATGGCGGGAATATCCCGAATTTCAGCGCGTCGGACGTTCAGCATAAGGATTTCCTTTCTTTTACTGACTCAAAAACAAGACAAAAGAACCGTCCCCTTGTCCG
>JAFWCS010000233.1 GCA_017534365.1 Clostridia bacterium
CAGGTTTTTCAGCTTCTGCGGCGTGGTGTAGGACATTTTCGTCGCCGGGCCGAAGGAGGCGACGTACGAGAAGAAACGGTTGTTGAACAGGCCGATGTCGTAGGTGTTGGTGTGGCCGTTGAGGATCAGATCAACGGCGTCCTTGACCTCGGTCGGAATGCCGATGGTGTTGGCCAGATCGTTGGTGGAGCCGGTCGGAATGTAGCCCACGGGCACACGGCGCGAGAGCTGCATGATGCCGTTGATGGTTTCGTTCAGCGTGCCGTCGCCGCCGCAGCAGACGACGAGGTCGTTGTCGGCGATGCAGGTTTTGACGATCTCCGTCGCGTCGCCGCGTCCGGCTGTGGTCTTGATCGTGAATTCGTAATTCTCGGTGGAAAAGCGCTCGACGATGTCCACGATGCTCGCGCGGGATTTATTCTTGCCCGCGCAGGGGTTGACGATCAGCAGGATCTTGCTTTTTTTCTTATCCATGGGGAAATCCCCCTTCCTTTCTGGATCATGGTGCGGGGCAAAAAAACCGCCGTGGGTCATGCGGCCCGCAGCGGCTGATCGGTGTTTACTCTGCTGTGTAGTTCTCAAACACGATCTTGACCGTTTCGCGCGGGAAATCGAAGCGGCGGTCCGTGATCAGGTCGCCGACCTTCGCGTCTCTGGTTTCATCCTTGCTGAATTTCACGTCCTTGAGCGGGATCAGGATATAGGAATCGCGAATGAGCTTATCATTGGCGTCATAGGCCTTGTAGGCGATGCGCACGCCCTCCTTGCGGCTGTTGCCGAGCGCGTTGATCTTGACGGTCGCATAGCCGCCGACGTTGCGGGTGTATTCGTCCTCCATCTCGATGTCGGTGATCTCGACGACGGAGTTGTTGTAAACGTAATAGCTGCTCAACTCAAAGTCGATGGTGTCAACCGTGGATTTGTAGCCGACAGTGGTCTTCGCGGTCGGATCGGCGTTCGCAGGCTGCGGCAGCGTCATGCCCTGTTCGTTGACGTAGGAATACTGCGCGACGGTGGTGGTCGCGGGCGTCTTGGGCACGTTGGAGCAGCCGGCCAGGCAGCCGATCAGGGCAGCGCCGGAGAGCGTCACGCCGACGATGGCTTTCATTTTCATAGGACATCTTCCTTTCGTTCGTTGTTCCTGGGCTATTGTACCATATTTTTTTGACGATTTCAACACCCGGCGCCGGATTCGCGGGCCGCCCAGTCGAATTTTGTGAGCGCGCCCTGCGTACGCAGCGCGGGGAACTGCCATTGCCGCAGCACTTCGTAAGCGCCGACGGCAACGGTGTTGGACAGATTCAGGCTGCGCGCGGCGTCATTGTCGATCATCGGCAGGCGCACGCAGCGGTCGTGGTTGGCAAAGAGCAGTGCTTCCGGCAGGCCGGCGGTCTCTTTGCCGAAGACCAGATAGCAGGGATCGGGATAGGCGATCTCGGAATAGATCTTTTCCGCCTTCGTGGAAAAATAGAAGAAAGCGCCGTCCGGATTGCGCCGGAAGAAGTCCTCGAGATCCGCATAATAGGTGATGTCGAGCAGATGCCAGTAATCCAGCCCGGCCCGCTTGAGCTTGGCGTCATCCACGCGGAAGCCCATCGGCTCCACCAGATGCAGCCGCGCGCCGGTGGCGGCGCAGGTGCGGGCGATGTTGCCGGTATTCTGCGGGATCTGCGGCTCGACGAGCACGATATTGAGCGAGGGCATGGCAAGATCTTCCTTTGTTTTTCGCGCGGTGCGGCGCGTTTAGTTTGCGCAAAAGCGGCAACAATAACACTGCAATCCGAACCGGAAGGGGAGAGTGCAATGATGCGATCGAAGGCGCCGACCATGCTCGCGGGCATGGGGATCGGCATGGCGGTCGGCGCGGCCGCTGTTGCGGGGATGAGCATGATGTCCGGCAGCGGACGCAAGGCGGCGAAGAAAAACGCGGCCAAGCTGATGAAAACGCTGGACGGCGTGATGGACGGCATCGCCTCCATCACAAAGTAGCGTCAGCTGTTGAATCTGTTCATGGCTTCGTCGATGTCGCCGCCGACAATCAGCGCGGCGGCATCGCAGGCGTTTTCCGCTGCCTCTCTCAGCAGGGGCAGCTCTTCTTTTTTGAAGGTGGAAAGCACCCAGTCCATCAGCGCATACTCCGGATGCGGCTTGTTGCCGATGCCGAGCTTGATGCGCGGGAACTGATCGGAATTGAGCTGATAAATGATGCTCTTGATCCCGTTGTGGCCGCCGTCGCTGCCCTTGCGGCGGATGCGCAGCTTGCCGCAGGGGAGTGAAATGTCGTCAAACACCACAAGAATACGCTCCGGCGGGATCTTATAGAACCGCGCCGCCTCCCGCACGGCTTCGCCGCTGTTGTTCATGAAGGTCTGCGGCTGCATCAGCAGGCAGTTGTGCCCGCCGAGGGTGACGTTCGCCGTGACGGATTTGAAGCGGATCTTGTTGATTTTGACGTTTTCGCGCTCCGCGAGGAGTGAAGCGAAAAGGAAGCCCGCGTTGTGGCGCGTGAGCTCATATTTTTTGCCGGGGTTGCCCAGCCCGACGATCAGGTAGTCCGGCGGGCCGGCCGGCTTTTGATTCCGTGAGAAGAACAGCATAGAAACCGTTGCGCGCGATCAATACCCGGCGATCGTGGTGTCGACGGAAACGGTCTTGGTCGCTTCCGCGCTCTCATTGCCCTCGGCGTCCTCCGCGGGCGTTTTGCTGAAGATCAGCTGCAGATCCATGCCGTCCACGATCGCTTTGACCGCTTCATCGCTCAGCTCGCCGTTGCTGCAGAGCACGGGGATGATCGCTTCGCCCTTGCCGCCGGCGGAAATCGAAAGCTGCCCGCCGAAATTCTTCCCGAAATAAACGCCGTCCTTGCCGTTGTCCTTGCTCTCGACGCCCAGGACCGTGACCGGCTCCGTGCCGTCGTTCTTGATCTCAACGGTCAGCAGGTAGGCCAGCCATTCCGGCGCGTTCGCATAGAAGGCGTCGATCTGCTCGGGCGTAAAGCCGTAGATCGTCTCCAGCGAGCGGCGCCCGGCTTCTTCGTCCTTGACGTAGCCGGCGATGCGCACGTTGTCGGGATCGAACATCGCTTTGGAAACGGTGACCTCCGCCCGGTTCTTTTCGGGGCGGTAAGAGAAGAAATAGTAGCCGCAGCCGAGGCCGACGGCCAGCGCAAGCAGGACGGCCACGATCGGAATGATGACTTTTTTCATGCCAGATACCTCCGTAAAAACAGGCGGCGCAATGCCGCTTTTGTTGCTTTCAGTATGCCATATTTTCACCGGGAAAACAATAGAAACCAAAGAAATATCATAAAAAGTTTACAAATCCGACGCGACTGATCTTAATACATTCTTAATCCGTTCTTTCGCAAATCTTAAGGCGCCGCGCAGTTGCTTCTTAATGCGGACAGCTATATAATAGAACCAACAATAAAACGGGAGGACTGTAATTTTATGAAAACACTCAAACGACTGCTTGCGCTCCTGCTCGCCTGCGCTCTGCTCGCGGGCTGCGCCGTGTTTGCGCGGGCGGAGGAACCGCCCGTGCCGGCGGAAGAAACGCAGGACATCATCGATTTTTCCTTCGGGCAGGACGCCGACGGCAAGACCTGCTACCGCGTGGTCTTCGCGCCGGAATTCGTCACGGTGAAAAAAGCGTGGTTCTTCCCCTATGCGGGGAACAGCTACATCCGGCAGAACTGGTACACGCTGACCGAGGAGGACGTGCCGGATGCAGGCACGTGCATTGTGATGTATATCTACGATCTGCCCGGCAACGCGGAGGAGCTGATCATTCATCCCGGCGGTCTGGTGCGGGCGGACGGCAGCGAAAACGACGAGATCCGCTACCCCTGCGCGCTCAAAGATATTGAGCAGCCGGTCACGACCTGCAGGATCGAAAAGATCAAAGCGTCGCGAATGGTCGAGGAGACCTATGTGCTCGACGAGTGGCGTGACGGCGTGGAGGGCGAGGTCTATCGCTGCACCTTCCCGGCGGGCATGCCGGGCGACGTCTATTACGGCGATCTGAACGATCCGCCACTGGTTGCACAGGGCGTCGAAAGCTATGACGTGCGGCTCACGGGCAGCGGCAGACAGACGATCTGCTGCAAGTACGGCGACGGACGCGTGGCGGAGACCTGTCTGACCGTCTATACGCTCAAGGGCGCGCGCGACGAATGCCGGCGCACATATCTTTCGATGCTCGCGGAGTCGCTGCCGCTGCTGCCGGTCGGCCTGCTGTTCATCCTGTTTCCGCTGACGATCCTGCCGGGCGCCGCGATCCTCGGCGGACCGCTGGAGGGCATCTCCGGTCTGATTCATCTTGGCGCGCTGTATCGCGCGGATTGCGATAATCTGCGATAAAATTCCTGCAAAACGGCAAAAATCTTGGTCAAAAAGCATGTTGTTTTTTGCCGCAGCCTGTGGTAGAATACCTTTTCGGCGGGCATGAGCGCCCGCAGCAAAGGAGAACGGCAGTATGGCGCGGGAGATTTTTGCGAAAACCAAATACTTCATCATTGATATGGACGGCACGTTCTATCTGGACGGCAACGTCATCCCGGGCGCGCCGGATTTCATCGACCGGCTGCACGCGACGGGCAGGGATTTCTATTTCTTCACCAACAATTCCTCCAACAACGTGGCAGTCTGCCGGGAGAAGCTCGCGAAGATGGGCTTTCCCGTGGATGAAAAGCGCGTGATCATTTCTTCGCACGTGGCGGCGGCCTATCTCAACCGCTGCTACCCCGGGAAAACGGTGTTTCTGCTGGGCAACGAACGGCTGACCGCGGATTTTGAAGCGGCGGGGATCCCGCTCGTGACGCAGGATCCGGAGATCGTGATGCTCGGCTTTGACACCACGCTGACCTATCAGAAGATCTGGGACGCCACGCGGTTTCTGGCCGCGGGCGCGGTCTATCTCGCCACGCACCCCGACGTCAATTGCCCCACCGCCGACGGCTTCAAGCCGGATACCGGCGCGATGATCGAGATGTTCGCCGCCTCTACGGGCCGGCGGCCGCTCGTGCTCGGCAAGCCCATGACCGCAACGGTGGATTATATCACCGAGCTGCTGGGCTGCGAACGCGAGGAGCTGGCCTTCGTGGGCGACCGGCTTGCAACGGATATCAAGATCGGCGCGGATCACGGCCTGCCCTGCGCATTGGTCTACAGCGGCGTGACCACGCCGGATATGTATGCCACCTCGCCGATCAAGGCGAGCGTCGCGGTCGCGAATCTGAAAGCCCTTGCGGCCTACCTTTGACCCTTCCCCCGGCGGAATGCCGAAAACGTCGGTTCGAAACCTTCCCGACGGGCACTGCTCGGTGCCGAACAAAACTACAGGCGCTGCTTGGCAGCAAAAAGGAGCATGAAAAATGAATAAAAACATCCGTTATCTTGTCACGGGCGCGCTGATCGCGGCGCTCTATGCCGCGCTGTTCTATGCGCAGAATCTGCTGCTGCCCGGCACGGCGACCATGGCGGTGCAGTTCCGCGCGGCAGAGGCGCTGAACGTGCTTGCGCTGTTCACCCCCGCTGCGATCCCCGGGCTGACGATCGGCTGCATTCTCTCGAACGTGGCGAGCATCGGCCAGGGCCTGCCGCTGGATATGATCTTCGGGCCGGTCGCGACCCTCGGCGCCACGGTCTGCATGTGGCTGCTGCGCAAGGTGAAGATCAAGGGCTATCCCTTCTTTGCCATGCTGATGCCCGCGCTCTGGAACGGCGTGATCATCGGCTGGGAGATCGAGCAGTTCTTCATCGACGGCCCCTTCACCGCCGTCGGCTTCCTCACGCAGGGCGGTCTGGTCGCTCTGGGCGAGCTGGGCGTGATGCTCACCCTCGGCAGCCTGCTTTACTGGGTGATCGTCAGCCGCCATCTGGAGCAGACGCTCTTCCGGCAGGCATAAGCCGCGTGACCAAGAAAACAGCATACAGACAGCCCCCGCTTTCCGGCGTTGCATCCGGCAGGCGGGGGCTGATCCTTTTTTGTCTTTTCGATCCTTATTTATCCGTTTCCGCCACAGGCGCTGCGAGCAGGCCGAGCGGGCGCAGCACGTATTCATAGCTCCAGCCGAAGCCGTCGCTGCGCCAGGCGCCGGGGCCGTGCCAGGAGGCGCGGGTGTCGGCCAGATGCAGCGGGCCGAAGGCGTTGTAGCGGTTGCCGAAGAAGGTCAGATCGACCGTGTGGCTGCCCGGCGTCACCGCCGCGTCCAGCGTATAGGGCGGATAAATGATCCGGCCGGCGTCCTTGCCGTCCACGGCGACGCGCAGCAGCGTGCCGCGATAGCGGGAGGCGGTGAGGCGCAGGCGCGTGCCGGTCTCGACCGGAAGATGATAGACCACGTTGCCGCCGTAGAAGGGCAGCCCCTGCCCGCAGAGATCGCCGAAGGCCAGCGTCTGCGGCAGCGGGATCAGCTTGCAGCAGTTGCCGGCGCAGGCGACGCCGAAATCGCCGAGCAGATAGCACCATTCCGTGTGGGTCGTCTTGCCGAAGGGCAGGGCGATCTCGATCTGATGGGAGCCGGGCGCAATGGCCGGCAGCGCCACGGTCCGGATGTCTTTATCCACGTACCAGCCGGTCACGGTGTTTGCGACCGGCGCGCCGTCAAGCAGGATTTCCGCTTTCTCCGCCTGCTCGAGCGCGAGCTGCGGCGCGGGGACGGCGACTGCGCTTTCAAACGTGAAACGCAGGCGGATGCGGTGGGTCACCGTTTCCTTCTCCATGACCCACGGCTGCGGCACGTGGCCGCCGCGTTCCGGCCAGCCGAGCGCCTTGCGGCAGACATTGTCCAGCCGCAGGATCTCCTCGCGCGCCTGCCAGGCGCCGCCGTCCAGCGCGAATTCCGCCTGATCGAGCACCAGCACGTTCGGCTCGGTCAGCGAATAGGGCACGGCGTCGGGCAGTTTGCAGGGCGCGAGCTGCGGCCCACCCTGCGCCGCGGCCGGCTGCGCTGCCTGCCCGTCCTCCAGCCGGAGCAGGAGGCTGTCATATTCATAGAACGTATGGGGGATCACCGTGTCGCCCTGCGTGTAGCTGCAGGGCAGGGGGCGGATTTCGCCGGTCAGCGTGTCATAGAGCTTCGGCGCGCAGAGTCCCTTGACGCGGATGCGCAGGTTTTCGCTGCGGGGGATATCCTTGTTGCCCGGCTCTGTGCAGCGGCTGACAAAGAGCCAGCGACTGTTTCCGTCGCGGCGCAGCTGATAGATCAGATCCTCACTCAGCCGGCCGTCCGCGCGGCGCAGGGTCACGGTGCGGAAGGGCGCGAGCGCCTCCAGAATGCTGCTGCGCTCGAAGGGGATCAGCTCGGACGCGGCGCAGAGCTTTTCGCCGCGGTCGGAGGGCAGGGCATTCTCCAGCGTCGGGGCGCTGCCGAGGAAGAGCAGCTTGCCGCCGGCGGCGCGGAAGGCCTCGAGCCGCTCGAGCGTCGAGGAGCGCAGCGTTTCGCAGCCGGAGACGAGGATGACGTCATAGGCCATTTCGCCCACCTGCAGCGGCGCGCCGCCCTGCGGGCAGAGACCGGGCAGCAGGCTTTCGCTGATATAGTTGAAATCAATGCTGCCCTTGAGCAGCATCGCGGCAAGGTCAAGGAAATTCTGATCCATGCTTTCACGCCGGAGCGCGGTCTGGTCGTTCGGCCCCCAGTGCAGCCAGTAGCTTTCTATCGGATGGATCACGCCCACGCGCACGATCGGCTTGCCGCGGGTCATGGCGGTGTTCACGCGGGCAAAATGATCCTCCAGACAGGCGAATTCGCCGTACCACGGGGACTGATAATGGATCGAGGCCGGATAATCGCGCTTGGCCTCGCCGCCCATGGCGTACCACGAAAGATGCGGCACGCGGATCGTCACGCCCAGGCAGGCCTGCCAGTCGCCGTGGAGCTTGTAGCCGCGGAAATCGTAGTCCCAGCCCGTCACGCCGTAGAGCTCGCTGAGCATGCCCTCGCGGCCGAACTGGTGGACGGCGGACTGCGCCTGCTTCGCGGTCGTGAATTCAAAATTGGCGCAGAGCATGTCGATGCCCGGCAGGTCGAAGCCGCGGTAGGAGCGCATCGCCTCGCCCAGCGCGGCGGTCTGGCTGCGCAGGGTCGGCTCCTCCATCATGTGACCGGTCAGCGCGATGCCGTGCTTGCGGCACCAGCCGCCGCAGGTGTCGGCAAAGGCGGCGGCGAAGCGCTCCGCAATGTGGTCGTGATAGCGGTAGCGCGCCTGCGAAACGCGGCCGGCGGGCAGCTCCCAGAAGAGCTCCGGCAGCGTCGCCATCACGTCCGCGCCGTCATACTGCGCGGCGTAGGTCGCGGGCAGGTCGTCCGTCCACGGCATCAGGATATCGTCGGTATCGGCTGCGTTGTTGAGCAGCTTCTTGCGTGTGAACTGCGGCTCGTCGGTGAAGATCGCGGGCACGATTTTATCAAAGGCGTCGCCGATGCATGCGGCATAGCGGTCGTGCGTCACTTCCGTGAAGCGGGCGACCGACGCCGGGTCGAGCGTGTTGAGATAGGTCTGGTTGTTGTACCACGCGGAGGGGGCGTGGATCTTGAGATAGGCGTACCATTTCGTGCCTGCGGCCGCTGCGTCCGGCGCGATGCGGCGGTAGCTCTGCAGGCAGCCGTCGGCGTCGAGCTGCACGTCGTAGCAGGCCAGCAGGCGCCCCGCGCCTTCGCGGCCGCCCTCGGCGCAGGAATCGACGGACGCCGCCGCGGCGTCGTCGTTCTCTTCGCAGGGGGTTACGGTCATCAGCAGGCAGCGTGCGCGGTACTGCGGATCCTTCGTCACAAGGCCGCCCGCCGCGCCGGAGGGCCAGCGGTCCTCGTCATAGAGCCAGGCGAGCATCTCCTCGGCCTCGGCCTTCCTGACGCAGGCCTTGATCAGCGCCATGAATTCGTCGCTCAGATAGGGCGTCGCCATGCCGGTGCGCACGTGCATGTGGAAACCGCCGAGCCCCATCTGCTTGAAGATCTCGATC
>JAFWCS010000234.1 GCA_017534365.1 Clostridia bacterium
GCATATACTCTGCTTCCCCAACCAGGAAGTCGATCTGCGCCGCCTTGCCGCTCAGAACGTGGAAGATGGGATCCTTCGCATTGCCCGGCGCTTCAAGCGGGAAGCCCAGCCGCTCGGCGAACGCAGCGGCATCCGGGACCTCCTCGAGCGGATTCACGATCTTCATCGTTGTTTCCGCCGGCGCTGCCGTCGTCTGCGCCGCCGGCTGTTTTTCTGCGCCGCAGGCAGCCAGCAGGCAAAACGCCAGACAAAGCAGACAGATCATACCATATCGTTTCATTTGTGACGCCTCCTTTTTCTTTATCATAGCCGAAAACCGCAAAAAACGCAAGCGCGATTTCCGCTTTTGCTCCGCGGGTTTTGCGCGTTTTTTGATTGACAAGCCCGGGAAACTATGCTAAACTATTACAGATTATAAATATATTATAGACAGGAATAGAGGAATGCGCTATGTACAAAAAAGTGCCGACGAATTTTGATTTCGTCACCCGCGAGAAGGCTGTGCTCGATTTCTGGAACGAAAACGACGTGTTCCGCAAGAGCATCCGCAACCGCGAGGGCTGCCCGACCTATGCCTTTTACGACGGCCCGCCGACCGCCAACGGCAAGCCGCATATCGGCCACGTGCTGACCCGCGTCATCAAGGATATGATCCCCCGTTACCGCACGATGAAGGGCTATCTCGTGCCCCGCAAGGCCGGCTGGGATACCCACGGCCTGCCCGTCGAGCTGGAAGTGGAAAAGATGCTCGGCATCAACGGCAAGGAGCAGATCGAGGAATACGGGCTCGAGCCGTTCATTTCCCACTGCAAGGAAAGCGTGTGGAAATACAAGGGCATGTGGGAGGATTTCTCCGGCACCGTCGGCTTCTGGGCGGATATGGACGCGCCCTACGTCACGTATCATAACGACTATATCGAATCCGAATGGTGGGCGCTCAAGGAGATCTGGAACAAGGGCCTGCTTTATAAGGGCTTCAAGATCGTCCCCTATTGCCCGCGCTGCGGCACGCCGCTCTCGTCGCACGAAGTGGCGCAGGGCTACAAGGCCGTCAAGGAGCGCTCCGCCGTGGTGCGCTTCAAGGTCAAGGGCGAAGACGCTTATTTCCTGGCGTGGACGACCACGCCCTGGACGCTGCCCTCCAACGTGGCGCTGTGCGTGAACCCCGACGAGACCTACTGCAAGGTCAAGGCGGCTGACGGCTACACTTACTATATGGCCAAGGCCCTGCTGGACACCGTGCTCGGCGGCCTGGGCGACAAAGAAACCGCGCCTTATGAGATCCTGGAAACCTGCGTTGGCACGGAGCTCGAGGGCAAGGAATACGAAGCGCTGTTTGAAGGCGCGGCGATCGCCGCCGAAAAGCAGCATAAAAAAGCGCATTTCGTCACGGTCGACAATTACGTTACCATGAGCGACGGCACGGGCATCGTGCACATTGCCCCGGCCTTCGGCGAGGACGACGCGCGCATCGGCCGCAACTACGATCTGCCCTTCGTGCAGTTCGTGGACGGCAAAGGCAACATGACCGATGACACGCCCTACGGCGGCATGTTCGTCAAGGACGCCGATCCGAAGATCCTGATCGATCTCGACAAGGACGGCAAGCTCTTCTCCGCGCCGAAATTCGAGCATGACTACCCCTTCTGCTGGCGCTGCGACACGCCGCTGATCTATTACGCCCGCGAATCCTGGTTCATCAAGATGACCGCCGTGCGCGACGAGCTGGTGGCCAACAACGAGACGGTCAACTGGATCCCCGAGAGCATCGGCACAGGGCGCTTCGGCGACTGGCTGAAGAACATTCAGGACTGGTGCATCAGCCGCAACCGCTACTGGGGCACGCCGCTGAACATCTGGGAATGCGACTGCGGCCATCGCCACGCGATCGGCTCCATTGCCGAGCTGAAAGCCATGAGCGACAACTGCCCGGACGATATCGAGCTGCACCGCCCGTTCATCGACACGGTGACGATCCGCTGCGAAAAATGCGGCGGCCAGATGAAACGCGTGCCCGAGGTCATCGACTGCTGGTTCGATTCCGGCGCCATGCCCTTCGCGCAGCATCATTATCCGTTTGAAAACA
>JAFWCS010000235.1 GCA_017534365.1 Clostridia bacterium
GTAGATGCCGTCCGTTTCCCGCATGATCTCATAGAGCTTGATCTGCTCAGGCGCGCCGGATTCCCAGTTGTGAATGCTGCTCCAGCCGGATTCGAAGGAGAGCCGGCCGTAGGCTTCCAGATCCCCGCGCCGCCAGGCTTCCGCGCCGGCTTCAAGGGCTGCTGCATGGCGCTGATCGATCCGGCGAAGGCGGAGACGATCCGGGCGCGCGTCGAGCGGGCCTATCTGACCGCGTTCCCCGCAATGAAGGGCAAATACAGCTTCCATCTGTGCGAGAGCGCGGACGGAATCGCAAATCAAAAGTGAGGTGCAAACCATGCAATGTCTGATTCTGGCCGCGGGCTATGCCACCCGGCTGTATCCGCTGACGGAGAATTTTCCGAAGCCGCTGCTCAAGGTCGGCGAGAAAACGATCCTCGATTGGCTGCTGGACGATCTGGACGCCACGGGCCTGATCGATTCCTACGCCGTGATCAGCAACCATAAATTTGCGCATCATTTCGAAGCCTGGGCGCGGGACCACCGCCTGCCGATCACGGTGATCGACGACGGCACGGATTCCAACGAGACCCGGCTGGGCGCGGTGCGCGATCTACAGTTTGCCGTCGAGCAGCTGCAGTGCGACGACGATCTGCTCGTGATCGCCGGCGACAACCTGCTGGATTTCAGCCTGGGGCAGTTTCTGCGCTATGCGCAGGCGAAGGGCACCTCCTGCACGATGCGCTATTGGGAGGAGGACCGGAAGCGTCTGCTCAAAAGCGGCGTGAGCGAGATCGGCGAAGACGAACGTCTGCTCTCGCTGGAGGAGAAACCGGCGCAGCCGAAATCCAACTGGTGCACCCCGCCGTTTTATTTCTACAAAAAAGCGGACGCGGCAAGGATCCCGGACGCGATCGCCGACGGCTGCGGCACGGACGCGCCGGGCAGCCTGGTCGCGTGGATGTGCCGGCACGCCGTGCTGCACAGCATGGAAATGCCGGGCAGGCGCTACGACATCGGAAACCTCGAAAGCTACGAACAGGCGCAAACTAATTATAAAGGGATCGTAAGGTAAGAAAGATGAAAAAACAACCCATAGATCTGAACGGCAAAACGATTCTGGTCACCGGCTCGCCCGGCTTCATCGGCGCGAATCTCGTGCTGCGTCTGCTCAGGGAGCTGCGCGGCGGCACGGTCGTGAGCTTTGACAATCTGAACGATTATTATGACGTGCGGCTGAAGGCATGGCGGCTGCGGCAGATCGAAGACGCCGCGGCGTCCTCCCCGGTCCGGCACGTATTTGTCAAGGGCTCGATCGGCGACAAGGCGGCGGTGGACGCGCTGTTTGCGTCGTATGCGTTCGACGTGGTCGTCAACCTGGCCGCGCAGGCCGGCGTGCGTTATTCCATCGACCACCCCGACGTTTACATGGAATCGAATATCATCGGCTTCTACAATATTCTGGAGGCCTGCCGCAATCATCCCGTTTCGCATCTGGTCTATGCCTCGAGCTCCTCTGTCTACGGCGGCAACAAAAAAGTGCCCTTCTCCACGGAGGACCCGGTGGATCACCCGGTCAGCCTCTACGCCGCGACCAAAAAGAGCAACGAGCTGCTCGCCCACGCCTACAGCAAGCTTTATGAGATCCCGGCAACGGGTCTGCGCTTTTTCACGGTCTACGGCCCCGCCGGCCGGCCGGATATGTTCTATTTCAGCGCGACCGAAACGCTCACGCGGGGCGGCACGATCAAGATCTTCAACTACGGCAACTGCAAGCGGGATTTCACCTATATCGACGACATCGTTGAGGGCGTTTATCGCGTCATGCAGGGCGCGCCGGCGAAGGCGACGGGCGACGACGGCCTGCCGCTCCCGCCCTGCGCCGTCTACAACATCGGCGGCGGGCAGCCGGAGAACCTGCTGGATTTCGTGCGCACGCTGCAGGAGGAGCTCGTGCGCGCGGGCGTGCTGCCGGCGGATTACGACTTTGAAGGCCACCGGGAACTCGTCGGCATGCAGCCGGGCGACGTGCCCGTGACCTTTGCGGACGCGGCAGCGCTGGAACGGGACTACGGCTTCACGCCCCGGATCGGCATCCGGGAGGGGCTGCGCAGCTTCGCCCAATGGTATAAGGAATATAATAATAAATAAAACTATACGTACACGCAAAAAGCCGCCCGCGGTCCTGCAAAAAGACTGCGGGCGGCTTGCATGTTTTCTGTTATTTTTCCTGCACGCGTTTACCGGTCATGTGCTCGATCTCAAATTCGATGATCACGGCGCGGGGGCCGTCCTTGGCCAGATCCCCCTCCAGATCGTAATCGGCGGGGAAATATTTCTGCCCGAGCAGGCGGAGCTTTTCCATCGTTTCCGCGCGATCCTCCAGCACCCGGACACGCCCGAAGGCGATCACGCTCGTCACGCGATACCACCACTCGCCCGGCGCGCGCTCGCCGGCGGGAACGACACAGAAGGACGCTTTGTCGCTCGCGCGGATCGCGTCGAGCTTCTGCCCCTCCCGCGCGGAGTGAAAATACAGCCGGCCGTCTTGATAAACGTAATTCAGCGGCACCGCGTAGGGATAGCCGTTTTCTCCGTTGAGCGCCAGCACGCCGCGCTTTTCGCGCGCGAGCAGCGCGACGCAGTCGGCTGCGTCAATCTGCTGCGCGAAGCGGCGCATAGGGCGAAATAGCTGTTCCTGCATGATGCGTCCTCCTTTTTTCTCAGACCGGCTCGCCGAAGGGATCCGGGCGCCGCCGACCTCGCATGTCGGCGTCTCGTCCGAACCGCGCCGGTTTCACCGTGCGCGTATTAAACCAGCGTGCAATCCCACACGTTGATCTCCGTATCCGCAAAAACGGATTTCAGCCGCGTCTGCAGATCCGTCCGGCTGACGCCCCTGCGCAGCACGACCTGCAGGAATCCGCCGCCGCCCGCGCCGCAGACCATGCGCCCGTCGATCAGATCCTCGATGCTGTCAAAGATCTGGTCGATCAGCGTGTTGGTCGAGCCCGCGTCGATCATTTTGCTCAGCTCCCAATGCTGCGCAAGCAGCTGCGCGAACGCATCCACGTTCCCGCGTTCGAGCTCGAAACGCATCAGCGCCGCCGTGCGCTGGATCTCGTTGAGCGCGTAAAGCGCCTCCGGCTCGTTGCCGATATAGCGGCCGACGACTTCGCGCAGCAGGTTGCGCGCGAGACGCCGCTGCCCGGTATAGATCAGGCAGAATCGGCGGTTCAGCTCCTCGCGCGTCGCCGCATCCAGCTTCAGATGCTCGACCCGGATCTCCTGCAGGAGCCCCGGACGCGAGGTGATATATTTGATTCCGTCCGTCACGCCGCCGACCTGATCCTGCCAGCCGCCGCCGGTGGACATGATCTGCTCCATGCACATGACTGCGCTGTAAAGATCGGCGTCCGCGTGCGGGATGTCAAAAAATGCATACAGCGCCTTCACGCAGGCCGCCGCGAGAATGCTGCTCGTCCCCAGGCCGCTGCCCTTCGGCACGCCGGTCACTTCCGTATCCATCCAGAAGCCGCCGCCGATGCGATCCAGGATCTCATCCAGGCTGCCGCCTTCGGGCGGGATCACGCCGCAGGCCAGCAGCGCCGCCTTCTGCAGCACGTAGGGGTCATACGGATCACCGACCGACTGGAGCGGTTCGATCCGGTCAAATTCCCCGTGCACGTCCATATCGCGGCTTTCAAAAACGATCTTGCGCTCTTTCAGCTTCCGCAGCTGCACCGAAACCGGCCGCTCCCCATTGAGCAGGATGGCGGCATTCAGAACGGTCCCGCCGTTTTCGTTGCAGTACGGCGGCGTATCCGACCAGCCGCCGCCCCAGTTGACGCGCAGCGGGAGCTTCACTTCCACGTGGTCGTAGCCGATCTTCATCCGCTTGTTTTCTTTGAGGCCGGACACCGCCGCAGACAGAATCGCGGAGGACAGGGCGAAAAACGCGGCAGCGACCTGCTTCTCGCCCTCCGCGCCGCCGAGCGCGTTGCCGACGTAACAATGCAGCCGCATCTGCGCTGCGTAATCCGCCTTTTCCAGCTTGCGCTCCAGCCATTCGGTCTGGATCTTTGTCAGCGGCCCCTGCAGGCGCGCCTGCGTCACGGGCGCGCGGGCGTTGATAAGCTGCTGGATCCGGTTCATCTGGATCAGCTCGCTCATCCGGCGGTCCCATGCGAGGATCGCGCGCGGATCGGCATCGTTAAACCCCGCCGCAAGCGATTTGCCGGGCGTGATCTGCGCCCACCTGCCCTCCATCGCGTTCTGATAAAGACGCAGCGCCGCAGCGACGGCCTCCTGCACCGTATCGCACGCAGGATAGATCCGGGCGTTCCACAGGCTGCCGCCGAATTCAGCGGGCAGCTCTCTGCCAAAGAGCCGGTTCTCTTTCGGGTTGTCTTGCACGCCGAAGATGCGCGCGACAAATTTCCCGTCCATCTGCTTCAATCCGTGCAGGACCACGCCGGCCGGCACGGTTTCATCATGGATATCGATGTAGCTCAGCACGGAGCCGGCACCGACAACGCCGGTGCTGTGCACGCAGCTCACCTCTAAATAACAGTTTTTGCCGATCTGCGCGCCGCTGCTCACAACGGAATTGTAGCCGGCGCAGCCGCTCAGCGAGCTGTTGATCACGTTGCTCCAGTTCAGCGCGGAATAATTCGCGACCTCCGCGGTCATCAGGCGCAGGATCTCCCCGGTCGTGCCGAAATGAATAAATTTCGCAGGGGCGAGCCGCAGCAGCTTCAGGCTGAAATCATGCAGCGCGTTCCAGACCGCCTTCCGGCACGCCTTCAGCGCGTCGCTGTATTCGCCCTCCGGTTTTTCAAGATAAAACTGCTCGAGCGTGGAATCCGTCGCGAGCGGATACTGGAAGTCCCCGTAAAGGCTGAGCCTGACCCTGTCATTCACAAACGCCCTGTATTTTTCTGGATCCGGCGCGCCGTCCGTGCTGATCAGCGACCAGAGCGCATCGATCAGGTCAACGCCGAGCAGGATCGCGCCTGTGTCGATATCCACCATGCCGTTCTCGTTCACGGCGCCGGCTTCGGTCAGTTTTTCCACGGTCTGCTTATGCAGGAACTGCCGGACGTTGCCGTCCTGCCCTTTCAGATAAACGCCGTGATTCTTGCCGGTCTCAACGTCTTCCTTGAAGCTGATGACGGCAGCGCCGGAACCGGACCAGTCGATGAGAAGGGGGTTGAAGAGCAGCAGAACGTCGCCGCTGAGCAGCAGCATCCCCTCCCGGATCCTGCCCGGAAC
>JAFWCS010000236.1 GCA_017534365.1 Clostridia bacterium
GCTCGCGAAATGCGCGCGGATCTGATGGGTCCGGCCGGTGAGCAGCTCCACCTCGACCAGGCTCAGATCGCCGCGTTCCTCCAGCACCCGGTATTTGGTGCGGATCTCCTTCGCGCCGGGCAGATTCCGGTCAAACACGGTGACTTTGTTTTTCTCCGCGTCTTTCGTCAGCCAGCCGGTCAGCACGCCCTGCGGCGCGGGCAGCCTGCCGTGAACGATGCAGAGATAGTATTTTTCGATCTCGCGGTCCTTGAGCTTCTGATTCAGGATGCGCAGACTCTCCGCGTTTTTCGCGGCGATGACAAGGCCCCCGGTGTTGCGGTCGATGCGGTTGACCAGCGCCGGCGCGAACGACGCGTCCGCCGCCGGGTCGTATTCGCCCTTTTCATAAAGATACCGCTGCACCCGCGCGATCAGCGTGTCGCCGTATTCGTGATCGTCCGGATGGGAGAGCAGGCCGACCTTTTTATCCAGCAGCAGCAGGTTCTCGTCCTCATACACCACGGAGAGCTGCCGCCTGGCCGCAAGGAAATCATAGCGTTTCTCCACGGGGGCGAAGAATTCGTCGTTGATCCAGAGCGCAACGACGTCGCCGGCGGCGAGCCGCTGCGCGATGTCGCCGCGTTTGCCGTTGACCTTGATGCGCTTGGTGCGGATGTATTTATAAAGCAGCGCCTGCGGCAGAGCGGGCACCGCCTTGGTGATGAATTTATCCAGCCGCTGCCCGGCGTCATTGGCCGCGATCACGTATTCCTTCAAAAAAACGCCTCGCTTTGAAAAAATATTTTGCAATTTGGTGAAACTGCGATTATAATAGAAAGGAAAAACCGGAAGAAGGGATGGGAGCGCCGTGAAGACGAAACAGCCCAATCTGCATGCGGACCACCGGCAGCGTGTGCGCAGTCTGGTGCAGGCGCAGGGATTCGATGGCATGGCGGATCATAATCTGCTGGAATTCCTTCTGTTTTATGCGATTCCGCGCAGGGATACCAATGAATTGGCGCACCGGCTGATCGCGCAGTTCGGCTCGCTCGCGCAGGTGCTGGAAGCGCCGCCCGAGCGGCTTGCGCAGGTCGAGGGGGTCGGCGAACGCACGGCGCTGCTGCTTTCCGCCGTGTTCGCGCTGCATTGCCGGCTCGCGCGCGGCGACGGCAAGGAAAAGGTGCGGCTGGAAACGCCGGAGGATCTGATCAGTTTCCTGCGCCCCCGGTTTCACGGTGTGCAGAAGGAAACGGCGTTCCTGCTGTGTATGGACGCGAACGGAAAGCTGCGCAACTGCTGCAAGCTCGGCGAAGGAAGTGCGGAAGCCGTGGTCGTCGACAAACGCGCGGTCATGGAGGTTGCGCTGCGCTGCAACGCGAGCGTGGCCGTGCTTGCGCACAATCATCCGAACGGCATCGCCGCGCCGTCCAGAGAGGATCTGCTGCTCACGGAGGAGTGCGTCAGCATGCTGCGCACGGTCAACATCCGCCTGGCGGATCATATCATCGAGGGCGGCGGGGAATATCTCTCCCTTGCTTCCGTCAGGAAGTTTCAATCTATTTTTCTTTAAGAAATTCAACACGGCGCGTTGCACAAGCGGCTGCAGCGCGCCGGTTTTTTATCAGAACTGCACCCGGATGCTGTGGAGGCCGGGGGCGGTCTCCACGCTGAGCAGCGCGGCGCCGTCGCCCTTTTCGGTCAGTGTCCAGGTTCCGTCGCAGACGATTTCCGCGGCGGGCTTGTGGAGAAAGATCTCCGTCGGCGCGTCATAAGCGCGGTCCTGCGCAAAGCTGAGCGTGAAAACGTCCGCCGCAGGATCGTAGCTGTAATCCTTGATTTCGCCGCAGACGGCCACAGGCGTCGGCCGCTTGAGCCGCGTCATGATCGGGTTTTCCAGCAGGCCGGGGTAATAGCACCAGTAGGTCTGGCCCCAGTGATAGCCGTTGAATTTGGCAAGCAGATAGTCGATGTGGAAGAGCCAGTCCGTGCCCTCGGATTGCCCGCCCCATTCGCCGACCAGCAGAGGGATGCTCAGGCGCTCCTGGGAGCGGCGGTGCTCGTCAAAAATCGCGCCCACGCGGCTGTTGCTGGCGTATTTATAGGCGGGCGTATCGACCATCAGATCATAGGCGTGCGGCGCGAAGCAGAGCTGCGGCTCCTGCTTGCCGTCCACCGTGACGGGCGGGGCGGAATAGGGAATGCCGAGGTTGGAATAATAGCTGTTTTCCA
>JAFWCS010000237.1 GCA_017534365.1 Clostridia bacterium
CGTAGCCGAACATATTCAGCGTCTGGCCGCCGCTGTTTTTCTCCTGATACGCCTCCCAGTTTTCCTGAATCTGGCTCGGCATATTCCAGGTGATGAAATGCGTCGGCGGCACACAGGCAAAGACTTCTGTTCCGTCGATGCCGCGCCAGATGAAATTGTTGTGCGGAAAACGGTTCGTATCGTTCCAGGTCGACATCTTGTTTGATACGAAATAATCAACGCCGCTCTTTTTCAGGATCTGCGGCAGGATCCAGCTGTTGCCGAAGACGTCCGGCAGCCAGCAGGAATTCACGGTGAGCCCGAATTTTTCTCTGAAATACTGCTGCCCGTAAAGGCACTGCCGGATCAGACTTTCCGCCGACGGCAGGTTGCAGTCGCTTTCCACGTACATCGCCCCGACGGGCTCAAACCGGCCGGCGGCGATTTTTTCCTTCAGCTCTGCAAAGACCTCCGGGTAATACTTTTCAAGCGTTTCATAGGTGAACGCCTGCGTGTGCGCGTATCTGAAATCCGGATACTTATCCATCAGACGCAGCTGGATGAGCACCGTGCGCAGATTCTTCTGCACACTGTGGATCCTGCGCCAGTAATAGGCGATATCCAGGTGGGAGTGCGCCACGAGCGCGACGTTTCCGCTGCCTTTGTAGGTTTTGTTTTCAAAAATCCGGTTCTGGATATATGCTGCAGCCGCCGCGGCGTCTTCCGTTCTGAAATCATCAAAATCGATCAGATTCAGCGCATTGCTGAGTTCTTTGTTGACCAGATCGCGGAATCCTTCTGCAAACAGGTCGCTCTTCGCGATATCAAGCAGCAGCTCGATATCATAAACCAGGGACTGCACCGTCTGATTGACCGTCCTCAGAGAAGCCCCCTCAAAGATCTGGCGGCAGCCGCGGACGGCCAGCACCTCGGGATTGCGCTCGTCATCCGGCTTTGAGCGGTTATAGGCTTCGATCTCAAAATGCAGCCGACTGTCCGAAATATACGGCGTGACGGCGATGCGCCCCCGGTTCGGATCGATGCCGCCGAGATAAAAGCCGTTGCATTTCACGATCATTTCCGCGGACGTTTTGAGATAGAAATACACCTCTCTGCCGCGCATGGATGCGGGAATTTCAGCCTCCGCTTCGATGAAGGCGCTGCCGTCGGGAGAAAAATACAGATCGCCTTTTTTGAGCGGCCGCGGCAGATCGTCATAGAATTCATAGTCGTTTTCACCGGTCTGCCGCGCTTCACGAATCGTCAGCGCGGTGATTTCCTCCGATTGATCATAAATATGTCGTTTCAGCCAGCCGAACCGCAGATCCGTCCATTCCTCCGGGCGAAGGCTTCTGCGGGTTACCTTAATATGCGCCATACGTCACCTCAAACATCCTGAAAATAAGGCTTTTTGCGAATGCCGATCAGCCGGACCGTTTCGCCCGTGTCTTTTTCGATCTGCTGCTCCGCCCAGGCGAGGCAGCGATCGAGCATGTGGCATTTGGAGCATTCGCCCTGCATGATGACGGTTACCTCGTTTCCCTCGCGGTGAGCATACGTGATCTCACCGCCGTCTCCCTGAATCTTCGGCCGTAAAACCCGGTTGATATATTCTTCCATATCAGAACTCTCCTCGTCAAGTCGGAATCTGCTTTTTCTGAGTGCCGAAACAAGCTGTTATTTAGGGTTGTTTAAATGTAACGTAAAGCATGGAGCCGCTTTCGATTTTGTCGGGCAGCGGGATCTCCACCCATTCGCAGGCTTCGTTGACCGTCATGCAATTGTCAACGATATAGTCTCCTGCGTCGATCTGAAGCTTCCGGTCTCTTTTTTCGGAGACGTTGGAGATCAGCAGCGCCTGCCCGCTTTCGCCGGTCGCGGCGAGTGCATACAGATCCTCGGGCAGCCAGAGGTTTTTGATCTTTGCCTGATTCCCAAGCTGATACATCTGACCGAACGCATTGAAACCGTAATAGGCAGAAGAGGGCTGCCGGCCGTTTACAAACAGACCTGCCCACAGCTGCGCGTCATCATCCCCGTCATAATAATGCGCCATATCCAGCCCTTCGTTCTGGAACATGATCAGCATGGACGTCTGATTCGCGCCGTAGCGGCGATCGATCTTGTCATTCTCCATCGGATTATAGTTCCATTCGTCGCAGATGATCTCCGCCTCTGCGTAGCCGGCTTTTTTGAGGTTTTCTCTGACGAATGCAATATAGTGGGCGTTTTTTTCGGTCGTGGTGTAGCTGTGCCAGGTGAAAAAATCCATGGGAGAATGATGCGCTTTGATATAACTGAGAAAATTCCGGAAATAGGTGATGAAATATTGATTTCTCGGGCTTGCGCCGGTGTTTACTGCGTTCGTTTTCGTCAGCGCATAGAATCCGCAGGAGCCGTAACCGCCGAATTTCAGCGCGGGGAATTTCTCCTTGAGATATTTTGCGGCCGTATCATACAGGCGAAAGAATTCCTCATCGGTGCCTTTCCAGAAATGGTTATCCGAAAGATCGTCGCTGTTTTCGGGCTCGTTCCAGATTTCCCAATACTGTATCCCGTAATGAAAGCCGTTTGCCCAGCCCTCGTTGTAATGCAGAATCATATGCTCGCAGATCTGCGACCATTTTGTGTAATCTGCGGGAGGCACCAGATGATCGTGATCGGCAACCGGATTGCTCCAGCTGATGCCGAGGCGGAAGAACGGCTCCATGCCCGTATCGACGATGGAAGCCAGCACCTTGTCGCATTCGGCGAAGTGATAGGCGCTTTCATCGTTGACGTCTTTCGAAAAATCGGGGAAAATGCGGTGAATATCCGTGCAGTTGATATCGTGCGTCCTGCACGAGGTCATGTTCGCCTCGGTGAACAGCCTGTTCACTTCGCTGTCAAGCTCATATTCCGGCATCCGGCCGATATTGTGAACGGGGCGGATCTCATCCACGACCGTATCAAAATCGACACGGAGCACGTTGGGCGTGAACAGTGTCTGCGAAAACGAAGCGATGAATGCGAGCATTGCCGTGAATAGGGCGATCGCCTTTTGCATCATTCTGATTCCTCCCCCAAACCACGATTTACCTTGTTATTTTGATTTTATCATATGTAAACCGATTTTTCAATCACTTTTCTACGCCTGCGCAGCAATGGGATCGTGAAAGCCGGCGAAAGAGATCATCCGAACCGGCGGCATCACAACGCTTGGAAAAAAACGGAACCGACAGTGGTTGAACTGCGGTTCCGTGTGACTTATCTTGCTGCATCAAAAGGATGTCATCGTTTATTTCGGATACTTGCCCGATAGGCCGCTGCTGCGCCGCCGGCTACCGCCAAAGCCCGCCGCCGTTTTCGCTCTGCTGGCCGATGAACCACAGGTTTTTCACCGGCGTTTTGTGAGGCGGATTCTTCTGATGCCAGACGGGCACCGTGCCGCCGAACGAGCTTTTTCTCATATGCGTCATTTCTCTGTAATCGGCAGCCGTCATGATCTTTCTGACGGTGATATGCTGCCTGAGATCCGGCAGATAGCGCTCGGCTTTTTCCAGCAGATGGTCGGCATAGAGTTCCTTTTTCGCCTCCCAATCGCCGTCGCAAAGCGTATCCGGCGCAACGGTATAGACCGTCAGGCAGTGCTTGCCGTCGGGCGCAAATTCCGGTGCGTGATAAGACGGAATGAACAGCAGGAAGCCGTCTTCGCCGTCATGGTATTGACCGGCGCGCAGGCGTTCGGTCGCCTTTGAGAGATCATAGGAACCGTAACAATAGCACAGGGCCGTGCCCAGCACTTTGACTGGATCAAAATCAACGCCGGCGTGCACCATGAAGACGGCTTCCATCGGGCGGTAGGTCTCCAGAATGCGTCTGTAACCGTCGTCCAGGTGTTCCATGCCGACGGCGTTGCCGAAGAAATCACGTCCGCTGCCGCTTCCGGCAACGACGTCCGCCTTTTCCTGCGAGCCATTCGCGAGACGCACGCCGACCGCTGTTCCGTTTTCGATCAGCACGCGGTCAACGACTGTGTTCAGCTTGATCACGCCGCCGTTTTTTGTAATATAATCCGCAAGCGCTTCCGCGATTTTCTGACAGCCGCCCCGGATATAACCGAAGCCGCCGAGCACGTGCTTGCCGTTTTTTTCGAGCGGGATTCTGTCGTCGAATCCGGTTTCGAGGTTTGTCAGCGGAACGGCAAGCCCCCAGACCTCCCGCGGGTCGGCGCAGTAATCGGCGAGGATGCCGGTATATAGCGCCTGCAGCTTTTGATCTTTGAAGAAGTGCTCCACCAGCTCCTGCGCCGTCATGCGGGCATAGCGCGCCACCGGCAGGAAGGACGCGGCCAGGGCAAGCGTACTGCCGGGAGATAATTTGCGGTTGAGGTGATAGCGCACGCGCATCATCCGGTCGTAAAACCGGTAGTAAGCATCCAGCCCGGCGGCGTCGTCGGGGAACAGCTGCTTGAGGCGTTCACGGCGCCAGTAGGGCCCTTCGTATTGTTCCGGCCGATGCATGGAATAATCCGGCATTTCTACGTTCCGGTCGGCGCGCATCAGATCAAGGTGAATCCCGAATTCGGCGAGCAGATTGCTCATCGGCTCGCCCGGCAGCAGGTCGCACATCAGAAGCGGACCCTGCTCAAAGCGATAATCGCCGACCTCGCAAAGCGCCAGCACGCCGCCGGGCACCGGATTTTTATCATAGATCACCACTTCATGCCCGTCTTTGACGGCCATGGCGCCGAACACCAGACCGGCAAGGCCCGCGCCGATCACGCAGTATTTCATCTTATCGCCTCCGTTAATATTATAAAACGATTGACGGAAAAAGTAAATATCCTGTCATCCAATACTTTTCAAACGCGGAATAATATGATAAAATATAACAAGATCAGATTCGATCCGGGAGGCAGAGCATGAAAAACGAAAGCAAAATCATGGCGCGTGAGCAAAAGCAGCTCGCAAGGCTGGAAAAGCGCGGGAACAAAAAACCCTATTTCGGCTATTATGCGGTGATCCTGATTCTGGTCGCCGCAGTCAATATCATTGACGAGATCACCTCGAGTCTCCCGGCAAATCTGCAGTCCTGCTATGTGACGGAGTTCCTGGCGATCAACGGACGCAGCTATACGGATGCGCTGTCTCTGCACGGCACGGTGAGCATCCTCAGCTACGTGCTCGGCATCCTTACGCCGTTTTATAAGGCGCTGGCGGATAAGATCGGGCGCAAGCCCTTGTTTTTCCTTTCTACCATCGGCATGAGCATCGGCATGCTGATCGCGTCCGTGGCGCCCAACTACTGGATCTATCTCTTCGGCTCCTCCGTCATGAGTTTTTTCATTGCGCACGATATTCAGATCATCTATATTCTGGAGGTCGCGCCCGCGAAGCATCGCGCTAGAATTTACAGCATTCTGAAATCGATCGGGATCGTCGGCGTTGTCGCCATTCCGTGGATGCGCAAAGTGCTGATGCAAAACGACCCGGCCCGCTGGCGCATTGTCTATCTGGTTCCCGCGATCGCCGCCTTCACGGCAGCCGTCTGCGTCCTGCTTTTTGCGAGGGAAACGAGCGTCTATATTGAAGGACGCACTGCTTATCTTCGCCGCCCCTATGCCGAGCGCAGGGAAGAAGCGGAGCGGCTCAGACGCGAGAAGAAATCCGACGCCAACCGGCAGGGCGTGTTTGCAGGCGTGAAATACATTATGAAGCACCGCGATCTGCGCGCGCTGATGATCTTTCACATCATTTTTGACGTGGGCCTCGCTTGCGTGGGGCTGTATCATGAATCCATGCTGAAAGAAGCGGGCTACTCAACGGCGGACGCTACGCAGGCGCTTTTTTTTGTTCCCTTGTTGTATGCAGCCTGCGTTTTTATCAGCGGCTTTGTGGCGGATACACTCGGGCGCAAAAAGACGATCCTGCTCTTCGGCGCGCTGCATATTCTCGCATTCTGCGCTTTTGTCTACGGCCTGCGCCACGGCTTTACGCCAACGGTTCTGGGTCTGCTTTGCGGCGTCTATCAGGGCGGCTACTGGATCGGCCGCGATTATATGGACATCATGGTCACCGAAAAAGTGCCGACGGAGATCCGCGCCTCCGTGATGGGCGCGGACGGTCTGCTGGTCACGATCGGGATGGCGGTCGGCTATCTGCTTTGTATTGCGGGCATCAGCGTGATCGGCGTCGCGTTCGCCTGCCTGCTGGTCACGGTGCCGTGCGTTGCGATCGCGATCATCGGCGTCTGCGTCAAAGTCAAAGAAACCAAGGGCACGGCCATGGAAACGATCGTTGATACAGCGGAGCAGTGATGACGGTCGAGCGGATAAATGTCTGCGCTTCGCCTGAAAGACCGCGCGCTTCCTTTCGTGATAGGAATTTATCCTTATACATACGGCCGTCACCGAAAAGCAGAAGACCGCCAAGAAGGAAGAGGAAGCAGAAATCA
>JAFWCS010000238.1 GCA_017534365.1 Clostridia bacterium
GCCGTTGACGCCCGCGAAGGGCTTTTCGTGCAGCAGGCAGACGAGATCGTGCCGGTCCGCGACGCGCATCATAATCTCCATCGTGATCTGGTTGTGGTCGCAGGCGGCGTTGACGTCGGTGTAGATCGGGGCGAGCTCGTGCTGCGCGGGCGCGACCTCGTTGTGCTCCGTTTTGGCAAGAATGCCGAGCTGCCAGAGCGCGTCGTTCAGATCTGCCATGAACGCCGCCACGCGCGGCTTGATCACGCCGAAATAGTGGTCGTCCATTTCCTGCCCCTTCGGCGGCGGCGCGCCGAAGAGCGTGCGGCCGGTGTAGCGCAGATCCGGGCGGCGGTCATACAGCTCCTGCGTGACGAGGAAGTATTCCTGCTCCGGGCCGACCGAGGTGACCACACGCTTGCAGTCTTTGTTGCCGAACAGGCGCAGGATCCGCAGCGCCTGCCGGTTCAGCGCCTCCATCGAGCGCAGCAGCGGCGTTTTCTTATCCAGCGCCTGCCCGCCGAAAGCGCAGAAGGCGGTGGGGATGCAAAGGCAGGTATCCTTGATAAAGGCGTAGGAGGTCGGGTCCCACGCGGTGTAGCCGCGCGCCTCGAAGGTTGCGCGCAGGCCGCCGCTCGGGAAGGAGGAGGCGTCCGGCTCGCCCTTGATCAGCTCCTTGCCGGAGAATTCCATGATCACGCCGCCGTCCGGCGCGGGGGAAATGAAGCTGTCGTGCTTCTCGGCGGTGATGCCGGTCAGCGGCTGGAACCAGTGAGTGAAATGGGTCGCGCCCTGCGCCACCGCCCAGTCCTTCATGGCGGCGGCGACGGCGTTGGCCACGCTCAGATCGAGCGGCTTGCCCTCGTCTATGGTCTTTTTTAAAGACTGATAGGCCTTCGCGGGCAGCATGGATTTCATCGTGCGGTCGTCAAAGACCTTGCAGCCGAAGAATTCGGGGATGGTACGCATTGCAAACAACTCCTTTTGATTCAAATGAAAAGGCACGGCGTCCTTCGCGCGTGAAGCGCAAAAGACGCCGTTGCCTTTTGAAAACGAAACTGTGACAGAAAACCGGAGACCCTGCAAAAACGAAAAGCGCCTTTGAACCTTGCGGCTCAAAGACGCCCTTGCCTTTTCGAGCGTATTCTACACCCTGCCGCGGCGTTTGTCAAGCCCCAAATTCCGAATTTTTCGAAAAATGGTTTTCGGGCGGCGGCTCTGTCCGCGTCATTCGCATTCGGAAAGATCCTGCAAAAAACCTCTTGACAATCCGCCGGGATCGGCGTATAATGCCCACAAATGAGCAAAGGCGTTCGTTCTCCGCGTATGGCGGAAAACGGGCGCTTTTTTGTTTGGGAGTGATGTTGAAATGTTGAAGGAGGGTCAGGTCCGCATCCCTGCCGGCTGCGCGATCGCGGCGGTGATCTCCAGAGAAGGCCGCCGCATGACGGGCGAGGCGATCATTGACGCCATGCGCCCGATGCACGCGCGCTCCAACGGCCTGGGCGGCGGCTTTGCTGCCTACGGGATCTATCCGCAATACCGGGACCTTTATGCGTTTCATCTGTTCTTTGATGACCGCGCGGTGCGCAAGGAATGCGAAGCGTTCCTGAAAGAGCGGTTCGAACTCGTGCATGCCGAGCGCATCCCGACGCGGCAGACGCCCGCCATTATGGACGAGCCGATGATCTGGCGCTATTTTGCGGCGCCCCTTGCCTCCGCCGTTGCCGCCATGCAGGTGGATGAAAAGGAATACGTCATGCGCGCGGTGATGGAGATCAATACGCGCCTGCCCGGGAGCTACGTTTTTTCGAGCGGAAAAAATATGGGCTCGTTCAAAGCGGTCGGCTATCCCGAGGATGTCGGCGCCTTCTACCGGCTCGAGGAATACGAAGGCTACTGCTGGACCGCGCACGGGCGCTATCCGACGAACACGCCCGGCTGGTGGGGCGGCGCGCATCCGTTTTCGCTGCTGGATTATTCCGTGGTCCATAACGGCGAGATCTCTTCTTACGACGCAAACCGGCGGTTCATGGAGATGTTCGGCTACAAATGCACGCTGCAGACGGATACGGAGGTCATTACCTATATCCTGGATTATCTCCTCCGGCGGCAGGGCATGACGCTGCGGGAGGCCGCCGCGGTGATCGCCGCGCCGTTCTGGAGCACCATTGAGGCAAAGGAAGACCCGCGCGAACGCGAAACCGCCGCCTATCTGCGCAAGGTGTTTCCGAGCCTGCTGATCACCGGCCCGTTTTCGATCATCCTCGGCTTCAGCGGCGGCCTGATGGCGCTCAACGACCGGCTGAAGCTGCGGTCCATGGTCGTCGGGGAGAAAGCAGACTGCGTCTATATCGCCAGTGAAGAAGCGGCGATCCGCGCCATGGCGCCGGACGCAGAAAAAATCTGGTCGCCCGCCGGCGGAGAGCCGGTGATCGTCCGTGTGAAGGAGGGCGCTTGCGGATGAATCCGATCTATCTCACCCCCGAGTTTGAAGTCGTGCGCAATGAGAGCCGCTGCGTCGCGTGCCGCGTGTGCGAGCGGCAGTGCGCCAACGAGGTGCATCTCTATGACGAGCGCCGCGGCGTCTTTCTTGAGGACGAAAGCAAATGCGTCAACTGCCAGCGCTGCGTCTCGCTCTGCCCGACGCACGCGCTCAAGATCGTTCGAAGCGACTGCCGGCTGCGGGAAAACGCGAACTGGCAGAACGAGACGATCCGGGAGATCTACAAGCAGGCGAATTCCGGCGGCGTGCTGCTTTCCTCCATGGGGAATCCGAAGCCGCTGCCCGTCTATTGGGACCGTATTCTGATCAACGCCTCGCAGGTTACGAATCCGCCGATCGATCCGCTGCGCGAGCCGATGGAAACGCGCGTCTTTCTAGGCAAAAAGCCGAAGACGCTCCGGCGCGACGCCGAAGGTCGTCTGATCTGCGATCTGGAGAACCAGCTGGAGCTTGCAATGCCCGTCATGTTTTCCGCCATGAGCTACGGCTCCATCAGCTACAACGCCCACGCCTCCCTTGCCCGCGCGGCGGAAGCGCTCGGCATTCTTTATAACACCGGCGAGGGTGGGCTGCATGAAGATTTTTATCAGTACGGGCCGCACACGATCGTGCAGGTCGCGTCCGGCCGGTTCGGCGTGCACGAGGCGTATCTGAACGCCGGCGCGGCGATCGAGATCAAGATGGGGCAGGGCGCGAAGCCCGGCATCGGCGGTCACCTGCCCGGCACGAAAATCGTGGGCGACGTCTCCCGCACGCGGATGATCCCGGAGGGCACCGACGCCATTTCCCCCGCGCCGCATCACGATATCTATTCCATCGAGGATCTGCGGCAGCTGGTGTATTCCCTGAAGGAGGCGACCGACGACCGCAAGCCGATCATCGTCAAGGTGGCGGCAGTGCATAACATCGCCGCGATCGCCAGCGGCATCGCGCGCTCCGGCGCGGATATCATTGCGATCGACGGCTTTCGCGGCGGCACGGGCGCAGCGCCGACCCGCATCCGCGACAACGTCGGCATTCCGATCGAGCTCGCGCTTGCGGCGGTCGATCAGCGCCTGCGCGACGAAGGCATCCGCAACGACGTTTCGCTCGTCGTCGGCGGCAGCATCCGCTCTGCGGCGGACGTGGTCAAGGCCGTTGCGCTCGGCGCGGACGCCTGCTATATCGCCACGGCGGCGCTGCTCGCGCTGGGCTGCCACCTCTGCCGCACCTGCCAGAGCGGCAAGTGCAACTGGGGCATCGCCACGCAGCGGCCGGATCTGGTCAAGCGCCTGAATCCGGAGATCGGCACGCAGCGGCTGATCCGCCTCATCACCGCCTGGCAGCATGAGATCAAGGAGATCATGGGCGGCATGGGTATCAATTCCATCGAGGCCCTGCGCGGCAACCGGCTGATGCTGCGCGGCGTCGGGCTGACGGAAAAAGAGCTGGCGATCCTCGGCATCGCCCATGCGGGAGAATAGGAGGCGCTCAGATGAAACGAATCTATGTGAACGAGGCCTGGTGCCTCGGCTGTCATTTGTGTGAATACAACTGCGCGTTCGCCAACTCCGGCGAGCGGGATATGGCCTTCGCGCTCAAGGGCAAGCCGCTGTATCCGCGCATTCATATCGAGGAGGGCGAGAAGATCTGCTACGCGGTTTCGTGCCGCCACTGCACGGATCCGCTTTGCGTCAAAAGCTGCATCGCGGCGGCGCTGCAAATCAAAGACGGCGTCATCTGCGTCGATCAGAGCCGCTGTGTCGGCTGCCTGACCTGCGTGCTGGTCTGCCCCTACGGCGCGCTGGCGCCGAATGCGGACGGCGTGATGCAAAAATGCGAGCTGTGTCTGCAGAATGCCTGCGGCGCGCCCGCCTGCGTGCAGGGCTGCCCGAATCAGGCGATCGTCTATGAGGAAAGGAGCGCTGCGGAATGAGACCTTACGTCATTCTCGGCAACGGCGTTGCCGCCGCGCACTGCATCGAGGGCATCCGGAGCGTCGACAAAGAAACGCCGGTCACGGTCGTTTCCGCAGAACCCCATCCGGTCTATTGCCGCCCGCTGATTTCCTATTATCTGGAGGGCAGGGCCGATCCGGCGCGCATGCACTATCGCCCGGCGGAGTTCTATGAGAAAAACGGCTGCACGGTGCTGTACGGAAAAACCGCAGCCGGCATCGACCCCGAAAAGAAAGCGGTTCAGCTGGATGACGGCAGCCTGCTGCCTTATGCCGCCCTCTGCGTCGCGACCGGCTCCGCGCCGTTCGTGCCGCCGATCGACGGGCTGGGCGGCGTGCGGCAGAAATTCACGTTTCTGACGCTGGACGACGCCGTTGCGCTGAAGCAGGCGGCGACAAAGCAGAGCCGCGTGCTGATCGTCGGCGCCGGGCTGATCGGCCTGAAATGCGCCGAAGGTCTGCGCCCGCTGGTCGGGGAGATCACCGTCTGCGATCTTGCGGACCGTGTGCTTTCGAGTATTCTGGATCACGACTGCGCGGCGCGTATGCAGGCACGGCTGGAGCAAAACGGCGTGCGCTTCCTGCTCTCCGATACCGCCGTGCGGTTTGAACAAAACAGCGCCGTGATGAAAAGCGGCAAAACCGTCGCCTTCGATCTGCTGGTGATGGCCGTCGGCGTGCGCGCGAACGCAGCGCTTGTCAGAGACTGCGGCGGCAAAATGGACCGCGGGATCCTGATCGACAATCATATGCGCACTTCATTGCCGGCCGTCTTTGCCGCCGGTGACTGCGCGCAGGGTCTGGATGCTTCCTGCGGGCAGCCCCGCGTGCTGGCGATCCTGCCGAACGCCGCGCTGCAGGGCTTCTGCGCCGGCGTCAACATGGCGGGCGGCGACCGGACGCTTGACAACGCGATCCCGATGAACGCCGTCGGCTTCTTCGGGCTCCACGCGCTCAGCGCCGGGAGCGGCTGCGGCGGTGAGGTCTATGAGGAATGCGACGAACGGCATCTGAAACGCTTGTATATCAAGGACGGCCGGCTGACGGGCTTCATGCTCATCGGCGAGACGGCGCGGGCAGGGATCTACACTGCGCTGATCCGCGATAGGACGCCCCTGGAGTCCCTTGATTTTGAATGGCTGAAACGAACGCCGACCACCACGGCGTTCCCCGCGCAGGCGCGCAGAGAAAAGTTTGGAGGTGCGGTCTGAATGGAACGAATCAATGCGTCCGGGCAGGATTTCAAGACGCTGAATGACTGCCTGCGCCGGGCAGGCGACGCGTGTACGTTTGAAAACTGCTGCGGGCAGCGCTTTCTGGCCGCCGGCATGGCGCAGGTCGATCTGACGATCGAGGGCGTGCCCGGCAACGCGCTGGGCGCTTATCTGAACGGCGCCGCCATCACGGTGAAAGGCAACGCGCAGGATGCTGTCGGCGACACGATGAACGCCGGGCGGATCGTGATCCACGGCAGCGTCGGCGACGCGGCGGGCTACGCGATGCGGGGCGGCGAGATCTTCGTGCGGCAGAATGCGGGCTACCGCGCGGGCATTCACATGAAAGCCTATCACGACAAGGTGCCGGCGCTGGTGATCGGCGGCCGGGCAGGCAGCTTTCTGGGCGAGTATCAGGCAGGCGGACACATTGTGGTGCTCGGCCTGCACACGGACGGCAAGCCCGCGGTCGGCAATTATCCCTGCGCGGGGATGCACGGCGGCAAGGTGTTTCTGCGCGGTGATCTGCGGGGCGTCCGCTTCCCGCCGCAGGTGCATGCCGGAGCTGCCGCGCCGGGGGACCTTGCGGAGATCGAACCGCTCATCCGCACGTATTGCAGTCTGTTTTCCCTGGATGCGGAGGAACTCCTGCAAACCTCGTTCACCGTCGTCACACCGAACCTCGAGAATCCGTTCCGGCAGCTCTACGTTCCGAACTGATCGGACGCCCGGATGGGGCAGAAAAAGGAGTATCGGCACGGCGGCAGATAAAAAAACAAAGGCGTTCTCCTGCAGCTTTTCGCTGCGGAGCGCGCCTTTTCTCTTTGCCTTTTTCGGTCCGGCAATGAAAAAGAAGCGGGTGCGGCACCGGCAGGCGCCGCACCCGAATGGGGTTCAATGATTCAGTATATCAGGTCGTTACATTTTGGGGAAAAGATTCAGCCAGGGGAGATACCACAGGAACGAGCCGGTGAAGACGACCTTGCGCACCAGGCTCAGCAGCCAGAGGATGGGCGGCAGAAGGATGCGCGCGATGGTCGAGGTGTGGGCAGCTTCTTCGGTTTCCGCGCAGCCGCAGTCGCCGCAGGTGCGGGTCTTGGTGCCGTTTTTGAAGAAGGAGGCATCGTCATTGAAGACCCACGGTCCGAAGTTGTGCGCTTCCGTCTCTGTCTCACCGCAGCGGGCGCAGACGTGCGAATGCGTTTCGTCATTCTCATCGTCTGTCCAGGCGCTCCAGTCATGCCCAAGCGGATCGACGTGATCATCAACGTAAGTATAACCGCAGTCGTCGCAGACGTAGGTCGTGAAGCCTTCCTCGGTGCAGGTCGGCTCGGTCACAGTCGCGGTGTACTTGCAGTTTGCGGTTTCCTTCAGCTGGCAGCGCGTGCAGTCGCGGGAATGCGTGCCGTCGCCGTTCTGATACCACGCGCCGAAGGCGTGGCCGGTCGCCGCGATCTCCGTGACCGCGTAGCGCTGGCCGCAGGTGGCGCAGAAGGTGCCCATCACGCCGGGCTCCGTGCAGGTGGCGGGGGTAACGATCCGCTGATAGCCTTCGGTGTGGCCCTTGGCGGGAATGACCTCCGTCGCGTAGACCACGCCGCAGGTCGCGCAGACCAGACCCTTTTCGCCGTCCTTGGTGCAGGTGGCCTTGCGCGTGACGGTCTCATAGCCGAGGGTGTGCGTATGCGCGGAGAAGGTCTCGGTCTCGAGCGCCGCGCCGCACTTCGTGCAGTAGCGCGTCTTCTGGCCGTCATGCTCGGGCGTCGGCTCGAAATCGACCTTCCACACGCCCTCGTCATGGCCGGCGGCCGGGATCGCTTCCACTTCGATCACTTCGCCGCAGGTGTCGCAATAAACGCCTTTTTCGCCGTCCCCGGTGCAGGTCGTGGGCGTGAGGATGCACGCGGCGCCGGGGGTGTGGCCGGTCGCGGGGATCGCTTCGGTCTTGATGATCTCGCCGCAGACGTCGCAGCAGGTGGCCTTTTCACCATCCGCGGTGCAGGTGGCAGGCGTCAGGGTGCGCTCCACGCCGTCCACGTGGCCGGCAGCCGGGATCGCTTCGGTTGCGTAGACCGCGCCGCAGTCCGCACAGACCAGGCCCTTTTCGCCGTCGACCGTGCAGGTCGCGGGCGTCAGGGTCACCTCGTAACCGAGGGTGTGATCGTGCGCGGAGAAGGTCTCCTGATCGAGCGCGGCGCCGCACTTCGTGCAGTAGAGTGTCTTCTGGCCGTCGTGATCAGCGGTCGGCTCGAAATCGACCTTCCACACGCCGTCGTCATGGCCGGTCGCCGGGATCGCCTCCACGTCATAGAGTGCGTTGCAGTGTGCGCAGTAGAGGCCCTTTTCGCCGTCCTCGGTGCAGGTGGCGGGGGTCAGAACGCGCTCAAAGCCGGTTTCGTGCGTATGCGGCGCAAAGGTCTCGGTTTCAAGCAGTTCGCCGCAGCGGGTGCAATAGCAGGTCATCTGACCGTCGTGCTCCGGCGTCGCCTCAAAGTCGACCTGCCACAGCCCGTCGTCATGGCCGAGGGGCTCGATCGGCGTCTGCTCCAGTGTTTCACCGCAGAGCTTGCAGACCACGTCCTCGCTGCCGCTCTCCGTGCAGGTCGCAGGATAGATAACGGTTTCTGTTTCGGGATGATTGAGCGCGGGAATCGTCACATCCTCAAGGGTCAATTCGATCACGCTGCCGGTTTCTTCGTTGATCTGATAGTATTTCCCGTCATACGTATAACACGCAATATTGCCATCCTCGGTGCAAGTGGGATCCTGCGCGGAAACGGGAACGGCAAGCGCAAGGATTTTCCTGGTTTCGTTCTCTTCGCCGCAGATCGAGCAGGTATAGAATTCATCGCCTTCGGTGCCATAGGTGTGGGAGAACCCTTTCACGGTGACGTCGTCGAGATTCAGTCTGTATTGATCATAGGAACCAAGGTGGCGGAACGCGAGATACACGGTCTGTCCGGCGTAATCGCTCAGGTCGGCGTTGAACTCGACATAGTTCCGGCTCCCTTCCGTCTGCCCTTCCGCGATCTTCGTCATAAAGGTCGCGTAGTCGCCCGTGGGCAGCTCCGACGCGTTGGGATCCGCTGCAGCGAAAATATAGACTTCGAACTCTTCAACGAGGCTCGGCCAATACGCACTGTCCTGCTCGCAAACCCAGAAGGAGAGGATCGCCTCATCCGGCACTGCGATGGGCGGTGTAAACGCCCAGTTGTCAGGGGAAAGGGGAATAAATTCGTCAAAACTATAGGATTCCGATTGCAGCATGCCGACGCCAGAATGAGGGTAATGGTCCGGGTTAGTCTGGTAAAACCATTGATAGCCGTCTCCGTCCACATCTGCAAAGGTCCAGCCTGACGGGGCATTCGTGAAATCCTCCTCGAAAGCGACGACCTCGCACGGCGAGGGATCCGCGAACGCGGTCAAGCTGCCGACGCCGAGCAGGAGCGACAAGCTCAGCAGAAGCGCAAGTGCTTTTTTCATGCGTTTCATGTTGTTTCCTCCTTCATTCTATATGAAATGATGCGATCCCTTTGCAAATTCAGACGCTCACATCTTCGGGAAGAGATTCAGCCAGGGGAGATACCAGAGGAACGAGCCGGTGAAGACGGCCTTGCGCACCAGGCTCAGCAGCCAGAGGATGGGCGGCAGGAAGATGCGGCAGAAGAGGGAGGTGTGATGCGCTTCTTCGGTCTCCTCGCAGCCGCAGACCGGGCAGATGCGGGTCTTGGTGCCGTTTTTGAAGAGCTTGCCGTCCTCGTTGTAAACCCACGGGCCGAAGTCGTGCGCTTCGGTCTCCGTTTCGCCGCAGCGCGCGCAGGCGCGGGTGTGCGTCTCGCCGTTTTCATCGTCGGTCCAGTCGCTCCAGTCGTGGCCGAGCGGATCGACGTAATCATCAACGTAAGTATAACCGCAGTCGTCGCAGACGTAGGTCGTGAAGCCTTCCTCGGTGCAGGTCGGCTCGGTCACAGTCGCGGTGTAATTGCAGTTTGCGGTTTCCTTCAGCTGGCAGCGCGTGCAGTCGCGGGAATGCGTGCCGTCGCCGTTCTTGTACCATGCGCCGAAGTCGTGGCCCTTCGCCTCGATCTCGGTCACGGCGTAGAGCTGGCCGCAGGTGGCGCAGTAGGTGCCCAGCTCGCCTGCTTCGGTGCAGGTGGCAGGCGTAACGACCATCTGATAGCCTTCAGTGTGGCCGGCGGCGGGAATGACTTCCGTCGCGTAGACCACGCCGCAATCCGCACAGACCAGACCTTTTTCGCCGTCTTCCGTGCAGGTGGCGGGAATCGTCACGGTCTCGTAGCCGAGCGTATGCGTATGCAGACCGAAGGTCTCGGTCTCGAGCGCCGCGCCGCACTTCGTGCAGTAGCGGGTCTTCTGGCCGTCATGGTCGGGCGTCGCCTCGAAATCGATCTTCCACACGCCGTCGTCGTGGCCGGTCGCCTCAATGGGCTTGACTTCCATCAGTTCGCCGCAGGTCGCGCAGTAAACGCCGGTCTCGCCCGGTTCGGTGCAGGTGGCGGGGGTCAGAATGCGTTCCGCGCCGGCGGTATGACCGGTCGCGGGGATGGCTTCGACGCGAATGATCTCGCCGCAGACGTCGCAGCAGGTCGCCTTTTCGCCGTCCGCCGTGCAGGTCGCGGGCGTCAGGATGCGCTCCACGCCGTCCACGTGGCCGGCAGCGGCGATGACGTCCGTCTCATAGACCGCGCC